>JBATGO010000023.1:0-37039 GCA_049665845.1 Pseudomonadales bacterium
CACCCTGATTGAGGGGCAGTCGCTACGATTGCTGTCGCTCACCGCGACGACGACTGACGACTGGCGCCTCGCGGAAGTGGAGTATTTGCTGCGCCTCGCCAACCAGCGAATTTTGACCTCGAAAGACGGACGCACCGCGCTGAACCTGTTGAACGCAGCCGATGACATCCTGGTTGAACTCGGCGACCCGCGACTTTACGAGCTGCGCGAGGCCATCGCCAACGACCGCGCGGCCCTGTCGCTGGTTGGCCAGACCGATCTCGATGGCGTGTTCCTGCAACTTGCTGCACTGGCCGCGCAGATAGATAAGCTGCCGCTGCTCAGCGTGCCCGACTTTTCCATGCGCGCAGCCGCTGCAGAGCCCAACGCTGACGCGATCCCTGTTGTCCAGGGCCGGCGCCAGGGCCTTGCCGGCCGGTTTGGCGAAATCGCCCGCTCAACCTGGGCCGAGCTCAAAAGCCTGGTGGTGATACAGCGCAGCGACGCGTCGGTCAGGCCGCTGCTGCCACCGGAGCAACAGTATTACCTGCGCAATAACCTGCGCCTGTTGATCAACCAGGCGCAGCTCGCATTGCTGGATGGCAGGCAGGCGCCCTACCGTGAAAGCCTGGCCAACGCGGTGGGTTGGCTGGAGGACTATTTCCCGATGCAGGAAGCGGCCAATCGCGCCGTCACCGCAACACTGGCAGAACTTTCCGGGCTGGCGATCTCGGCCGAATACCCCGATGTCAGCGCTTCGCTGCTCGCCATCAAGGCCTTCATTGCCGAACAGCACCGGCTCGACAAGTCCGGGCAAAATAAAAGCGGTAAGGCCTCGGCCGGAGCAAAACCGTGAGAGGCCTGCTACTGGTTTTTGTCGTCACCTTGCTGGCGATGCTGGCAAGCTATGCGATGCTGGCGCGCGGCGACGGTTATGTGTTGCTCTCCGTGGGTGGCTACACAATCGAAACGCCTTTCGTGATTGCGGTGCTGTCGGTATTGCTGCTGTTTCTCGCGCTTTCTGTATTTATTGCACTGTTGCGCGCGTTACTCGGTACGCGTCGCAGTGTGCTTGGCTGGGCCAGCAACCAGCGCCGGCAGAAGGGGCTCAATCGCACCACGCAGGGGTTAATCGCATTTGTCGAGGGCCGCTGGGATTTTGCCAGGCGTTCGCTGGCCAAGGCCGCCGACAGCTCATCCACTCCGCTGGTTAACTATCTTTTTGCTGCACGTGCGAGTTCCGCCATCGGTGATGCCAAAGCGGTGGACGGCTTTCTCAAACAGGCAGAATTGTCAACCGAGGGTGCCGGCGTTGCGATCGGGCTTACCCAGGCCGAGTTGCAAATCCAGAACGGACAGTACGAGCAGGCGCTGGCTACTTTGCTGCGCGTAAAAGAGCAGGCAAACAACCACCCGCTGGTTTTAAAACTGCTTGCCCGCGTTTATACCGAACTACGCGACTGGCAACAGTTACTGAAACTGCTGCCCTCACTGCGACAGGTGAAAGGTGGTGGCCTGGTTGAAAGTGAAATTGCAGCACTGGAGCATTCCGCCTGCCGGGAAATGCTGCGCGATGCAGTGAAAAAAGGCGGCTATGAGGCGCTGTCCAATAGCTGGAAACAGTTGCCTGCTGCAATTAAAAAACGCGCGGCGGTAGTTGCAGATTATGCAGGGCAACTCATTGCACAGGGCCAGCTGGTTGAGGCAGAGGCCGTGGTGCGCAACCAGTTGCATCGCCTTTACGACACGGATCTCGCAGAAATTTACGGGCGCACGTTAGCCGATCGACCGGAACGGCAACTCGCTTTTGCCGAGAAGCTGCTGAAGGCGCATGCTGAAGATGCAAAACTTCTGCTTGCGCTGGCGCGTATTTGCGCGCGTAT
The DNA here is from genome assembly GCA_049665845.1 of Pseudomonadales bacterium. Lineage (GTDB taxonomy): Bacteria > Pseudomonadota > Gammaproteobacteria > Pseudomonadales > UBA7434 > UBA7434. The sequence goes on from JBATGO010000023.1 coordinate 1,863, forward strand.
GAACCGGCTCGAAGAGGCCGAAAAATACCTGCAAAAGAGCATCGCGCTCGAGGAACAGGCAGTTACCTGGGCGGAGTTGGCCAACCTGCATGTGGCGCGCGGCGATTATCGTGCCAGTGCAGAATGTTATGCGCGCGGGGCCGCGTTGCAAAGCGGTGCGAACCGGCCGTTACTGTTGCCGCTGGTTGCTGCGCAGGGGCCGGATGATGGCAGTGAAATTGCTGCGGGCGCGCAGGCTGCAAGTTAGCCGGTTGATGTCGCGAACTGGCAGTTGCTGGCTCGGTGGGGAGCTGATATGCCGCCATGACCGTCCGGCGACAGGACGTCGCCGGCGAGCGTACACGGATGTATTTACAGCGTGTCATGGCGGCGTGTCAGTTCTCCATCGAGCACGTGCTTCGCTGTGGCGCTATATCATCTGGTTTTTTTATCCTGCGCCCGATTTTCCAGTTCCCGAAGTGCCCAGTCGACATGCTCGCGCAGCAGCGGTGAAAAATCCCGGCGCGCACGCAGTGCATTGATCACCCCTTCGGTTTTATTTCCGTTACCGAGGCCGATTGCCAAATTGCGCAGCCAGCGCTCGTAACCGATGCGGCGAATCGGCGAGCCTGCAGTGCGTTGCTCGAAAGTTGCCGCGTCCCACATAAACAGGTCGAGCATGTCACTGTCGTTGAGTCCGTGTCGTGGTTTGTAATCCTCCTCGTCGGTAGGGCGAGCAAATTTATTCCACGGGCAAACCAGCTGGCAGTCGTCGCAGCCAAATACGCGGTTACCGATTGCCGTCCTGAACTGTTCGGGGATTGCGCCCCTGAGCTCAATCGTCAGGTAGGAGATGCATTTGCGCGCATCCAGCTCGAAAGGCCCGGTAAATGCCTGCGTCGGGCAGATATCCATGCAGGCGGTACAACTGCCGCAGTGATTGTCGGGCTCCGGTTTATCGGATGGCAACTCAAGCTGGGTGAATAGTTCGCCGAGGAAAAACCAGGAGCCCGCGCGGGAGTTGATCAGCATGGTGTTCTTGCCGATCCAGCCAAGTCCTGCGCGCTCGGCGCAACCGCGCTCGAGTACCGGCGCGCTGTCGACAAATGGCCGCAGCTCACCGGCAGCGCCGCTGTTGCGAATACGCGCCGCCAATTTGGCGAGTCGCCGCCGCATGGTCTTGTGGTAATCGCGGCCCATCGCGTAGCGCGCAATGTAGGCGCGTTCAGGGTGGTCGAGCAGAGCAAGCGGTTCGCTAGCGGGTGGCAGGTAATCCATGCGCACTGAAATAATGCTCTTTACACCGGGGAACAGCGTTTCGGGTTCCGCGCGCAAGGATTCGCGATCCGCCATATAGGACATTTCGCCGTGGTAATCCTTTGCCAGCCATGCGCGCAGGTAATCTGCATGGCGAGCAGGCGCGGGCGCGCAAATGCCCAGCTGCTGGAAGCCGAGCTCCGCCCCCCAGCTTTTGATTTGTGCGGCCAGTTCGGCATTATTTGCCCGGTCTTCACAACTGCTGTGTGTCATTGCCAGTCATCCGCCACTGTGAAAGGTTCCTGCCTGTGCGCACATGGCATGAATCGCGCGCTGGACATTGCGTGCAAGCGCGCGATAGGCAATTGTTGCCGACAAATGCGCGCAGTCACCGTGAGCCGCCACGTATAATACTGTCAGATCAACCGCGCCGATGTAAGCAATGTGACGAAACAATATGCTGCGGGTTCACCGCAAGCCGGGCCACGCGGCGGGAACATGTTAAACAAATTCTCTTCCAGAGCCTTGTATACCGCCGCGCAATTGCGCGAAATAGACAGGCTCGCGATAGCAGCCGGCACGCCTGGCGTGGTACTTATGCGCAGGGCTGCGGAGGCGGCGTGGCAGGCGGCGGAGCGATACCTGCAAGATAGCCTGGCCGTAGCCTGCAAAGATATTGTGGTGCTTTGCGGTGCGGGCAACAACGGTGGTGACGCATTCCTGGTGGCGCGTGCCGCGAAGGCCAGTGGAGCAGCGGTTAAGGTATTCGCATTTGCCGATTCGCGCGGCGATGCGGCTACCGCGCGCGCGGCGTTGCAAGGCGATGGCGTGACAGTACAAAGTCATGCACAGCTTGACGCTGCGACGCTTGCCACGGCCGACCTGGTGGTCGACGGCCTGCTCGGTACCGGCGCGGCAGGGCCACCGAGGGACAGCTATGCGGCAGCTATAGCGCTGGTCAACGCTGCTTGCAGGCCGGTGCTGGCGCTGGACATTCCTTCCGGAATTTGCGCCGATTCGGGCCGGCTGCTCGGCGCAGCGGCGATTTGCGCCGACCTTACCGTCGCCTTTATCGGTTTCAAGCGCGGCCTCTTTACCGACGCTGCCACCGAGCACGTCGGTACACTGGTACTTGCCACGCTCGGCGTTGATTGTGCGGCCTACCCGGTAACCAGTAGCGCAGCACTGTGCGATTTCGATGCGCTGGAGCAGCGATTGCCCGCGCGTAAAGCCAACCATTATAAAAACCGTTCCGGCCACGTGCTGGTGATAGGCGGCGATTACGGTATGGCCGGTGCAGTGATCCTGGCCGGGCGCGCCGCCATGTTGTGTGGTGCCGGGCTGGTCAGTGTGGCCACGCGAACCGAACACGTCGCCGCCGTAGTCGCTGCACAACCTGAATTGATGGTACACGGGATCCACAGTGCTGCAGCCCTCGCACCGCTGCTTGCGCGCGCTACCGTGCTGGTGATCGGACCGGGGCTGGGCCAGTCAGCGTGGTCGCAACAGTTGTTGCTAAAGGCTGCTGCCAGTGGCATTCCCGCCGTGGTCGATGCCGATGCGCTCAACCTGGTCGCAGCAAACTGCAAGTTATTGCCATGTGGCGACGCGCTGCTGACACCGCATCCGGGCGAAGCGCGCCGGCTGGCAGCGGGCTTTGCTATCGATCCCGGTACGGACCGCTTTGAGTTAGCAGGCGCGCTGCAGCGCAGCAGTGCAAAAAACCTGCTGTTAAAAGGAGCAGGAACGATTATTGCGAACAGCGATCAAATGCGGCTTTGTCCCTACGGGCATCCGGTGCTCGCAACCGCAGGTAGCGGCGATGTACTGAGCGGTGTCGCGGCGGCGCTGCTCGCGCAGGGTATGTCGATGCACGAAGCGGCGCAGCTGGCCGCCTGCCTGCACGCGCATGCAGGCGAGCAATGGGCCGCGCGGCATGGCGCGCGCGGTATGCTCGCCGGTGATTTGATTGCTGTGATCCGCGAGCTGCTAAACGATGCCAGCCCGCACGGGTCGCCGCAGTGAACATACTGGAAGCAGAAAAGCATATGGCTTGCCTGCTGGCAGATGAAGCGCAGACCATTGCTTTTGGCGCTGTGCTGGCGCGGGCGCTGGATGCGCTCGAACCACGATGTAGCAGTACGGTCATTTACCTGCACGGTGGTCTCGGTGCCGGCAAGACCACACTGTGTCGTGGCCTGGTGCAGGCTTGCGGTCACCGGGGTGCCGTGAAAAGCCCGACTTTTACCCTGGTAGAGCCTTATCAACTGCCTGTGCGGTCGGTTTACCATTTCGACCTCTTCCGGCTAACTGCAGCCGATGAGTTTGATTATATCGGCGTCGACAACTACTTTGATGAGCCGGGCGCTGTTTGCCTGGTTGAGTGGCCCGAGCGTGCAAGTGGGGTATTGCCCGCTGCCGACCTGGCCATTGCACTATGCGATGGTGAAACGATGGCGAATGAAAACGCAGCAGATGGTGAAACCTTGCAAAGACCGGCTATGCGAAATACCGAAGCCCCCGATGCGAGCCTACCGGGCATGACAATCCGGAATCCTGCTTCAGAATCGGCGCAAAATCTGCGCGCAGAAAATTTCGCGGCGCAACTCACGACGCGGCAATTGCTGGTGAGTGCGCGCAGCGCACACGGTAAGGCACTGCTGGAAGCGCTGGTGACGTGTGCCGCGCAGTCGGGCGTCGTTGGGCTGGCAGCAATGCCGGGGCAGTCCACCGAATAATGTCCTCATTTTTTACAGCCCGCACCACTGCAGCCGGTCTCTGCAAAACGGGACAGCGCTACGAAAACAGGACAACGCGCGCAAGCGCTGCGCTGCGCGCACTCGGCCCCGCTTTGCTTGTATTGTCGCTGCTGCTCGGTTACGCAAGCCTGGCCTCGGCCAGGGAAGAGCAATCCGCAGCCATTGAGGCGGTGCGGGTCTGGCGTGCCCCTGATCACACCCGTGTAGTACTGGATTTATCCGCGCCGGTGCAATACAAATATTTTTCGCTCGCTAATCCCGAGCGCGTGGTGATTGACTTGCAGCGCGCACGTTCGGCCACGCAATTGCATAAAGTTGATTTGCAGGGTACGCGGTTGCGCAATCTGCGCGGTGCAGCGCGCGACGATAGCAGCTTCCGGTTGGTGCTCGACACCAGCGGCAAGTTGCGCCCGGAAATTTTTGCCCTCGCAGCGAATGCGCAGTACAGCGAGCGGCTGGTTATCGACCTGTTCGATCCCGATGCGCAACCAGCCAGGCTGCAGACCAGTGAGCGTGAGCAGGGCAAGCGAGACCTGGTTATTGCTATCGATGCAGGTCACGGTGGTGAAGACCCCGGTGCGCTCGGACCGCGCCGTGTGCGTGAAAAAAATGTGGTGCTGCAGATTGCACGCGAAATGCAGCGCAAGCTGGATGCAATACCGGGTTATCGCGCGGTGCTGGTGCGCGACGGCGATTACTACGTCGGCCTGCGCAAGCGCCGCGATCTTGCGCGCCAGTACCAGGCCGACCTGTTCCTGTCGATTCACGCCGATGCATTCAAGGACAGGAAAGTCAGTGGCGCATCGGTGTATACGCTGTCGCAGAGCGGCGCTTCCAGCGCCTCGGCACGTTTCCTGGCCGACTCCGAAAACAAGGCCGATCGCATTGGCGGGGTTGATCTTTCCGACAAGGACGACATGCTCGCGAGCGTTCTGCTTGATCTCAGTATGACCGCGACGCTGGACGCCAGCGCGCGCGTCGGGCGGGAAATTCTCGGCCAGCTGGGCCATGTATCGAAGCTGCACAAACCCGGTGTGGAACACGCCGGCTTCGCGGTGCTCAAATCGCCGGATATTCCCTCGGTGCTGGTCGAGACCGGATTTATCTCGAATCCCGGCGAGGCGCAGCGCCTGTCCACTGCGAAGCACCAGCAGCAGGTTGCCAGCGCTATTGTCAAAGGTGTGCAGGACTATTTTGCCGAACACGCCAGCGAGGGGACGCTGGTCTACTGGCAGAAGCACCAGCCACAGGGCGTGCAGGCTGCATTGGCGCAGGCCGAGCCGCAGCGCAACCAGGTGGTCGCCGGCAAGCCCCACAAATCCTACAAGGTCAGGCCCGGCGATACGCTGTCGGAAGTTGCACAGCAAAATCGCATCTCGCTGGCCGAGCTGCGCCGCTACAACCAGCTCAGCAATGATAAAATCCGGGTCGGGCAGGTTATCCGCATCCCGCCCGAAAGCTGAGTCCACACACATCGGCATCCAACTCCAGCGGCTTTGCATCCTTACACCGGGCCTCTCGCCGGCAACACTATGGCAAAAATAAAAAAACTCGGCACCAGGCTTGCGAACCAGATTGCTGCAGGCGAAGTGGTCGACCGGCCCGCTTCGGTGCTCAAGGAGTTGCTTGAAAACAGCCTCGACGCCAACGCGCGCACAATCGAAGTAGAGATAGAAGCAGGTGGTACACGGCGCGTACTGGTGCGCGACGACGGCGAGGGTATCCACGGCGATGACATGGCGCTCGCGCTGGATTCACATGCGACCAGCAAGATCGTCGAACTCGAAGACCTGGACGCGGTAGCTACGCTGGGATTTCGCGGCGAGGCGCTGGCCAGTATCAGTTCGGTTTCCCGCTTGCGCCTGCTCAGCAATGCAGGCGAACAGAGCAGCCAGGGCTGGGAAGCCGCCTGCGCAGGCAGGGACATGGCGGTTGAGCTCAAGCCCGCAGCGCGTCCGCGCGGTACCACTGTTGAAGTGCGCGACCTGTTTTTCAATACGCCGGCCAGGCGCAAGTTTTTGCGCACTGAAAAGACCGAGTACAACCATCTCGAAGAAGTGTTCCGGCGCAACGCACTGGCGGCTTTCGACCGCGCGTTTGAGTTGACACACAACGGCAGGGCAATTTATTCACTGCGTGCCTGCCGAGAACGACTCGATCGCGAAAAGCGCCTCGCGCGACTGCTCGGCCAGCCTTTTATCGATAGCGCGTTGCACATCGAGACCGAAGTCAACGGCTACAGCCTGCAGGGCTGGATTGCGCAGCCCGGTTACTCGCGTAGCCAGGCCGACATGCAGTATTTCTTCGTCAACGGACGCGTAGTCAGGGACAAAACCATCGCGCACGCGATACGGCAGGCGTACCGCGATGTGCTTTACCACGGTCGGCATCCCGCTTTCGTGCTCTATTTCCAGCTCGATCCAGCCGAAGTCGATGTCAATGTGCATCCTGCCAAGCACGAAGTACGCTTCCGCGACAGCCGCCGCGTGCATGATTTTATATACCGGCAGCTGCATCGCGTGCTGGCCGACGTGCGCCCCGGCGACGCGGTGCAGCAAGCAGTGGCGACGCCACAGGGCGATGCATTGGCGCCGCAGCAAGGCGGGCTGTCCCTGTCTGGCAATGTGAGCGGTGCTTTGGCAACTGGCTATGTCGCGGAACACGGTGCAATGCCTGATCCGGCTGCAGGCTCAGCTGCGCAAGCTTATGCGCAACAAAACAGTGCGCGCAGTTACAGCCCCGCACAACAGGCAGCGATGCAACGGCTGTTCGCAACCGCGCCATCGCTGCATGCAGCAGCCGCTAATGCCGCGCAAGCGCATGCTGATACCGGCACCGGCATACCACCTTTGGGTTACGCACTGGCACAGTTAATGGGCGTTTATGTGCTGGCCGAAAATGCACAGGGACTGGTTATTATCGATATGCACGCTGCACACGAGCGCATTACCTATGAGCGCATGAAGCGCGACTGGTCTGCTTGTGCGATGCAATCGCAGCCCTTACTGGTGCCGCAATCGGTACGGGTCAGTAGTGCCGAAGCCGATAGCGCCGAGTCGGCAGGCGAAATACTCGAGCGACTCGGCCTTGCGGTGCAGCGCGGCGGCGAAGAGCTGCTGCTGCTGCGCGAAGCGCCGGTCGCGCTTGCCGGCTGCGATGCCGAACAACTGTTGCGCGATGTAATTGCGGATCTTGTGCAGCACGGCAGCAGCGAGCGTGTCGCCAACAACATCGACGACCTGCTTTCGACCATGGCCTGCCACGCGGCCGTGCGTGCCAACCGGCGCCTGACCATTCCTGAAATGAATGCACTGTTGCGCGACATGGAGGCCACCGAGCGCAGCGGGCAATGCAACCACGGTCGCCCGACATGGACGCAACTGGGTCTTGCAGAACTCGACAAGCTTTTCCTGCGCGGCCGCTAGTCAACCACCATGGGCGAAGTCGACCTGCCGCCTGCAATATGCCTTTGCGGCCCGACCGCCAGCGGTAAAACCGACCTTGCGCTGGCGCTGTCTGCGCGCCTGCCGGTCGAGGTAATCAGTGTCGATTCGGCGCAGGTGTTTCGCGGCATGGATATCGGCACCGCCAAGCCTGGCGCGGCGTTCCTGCAACAACTGCCGCATGCACTCATCGACATACGTGACCCCGACCAAAGCTATTCTGCCGCCGAATTCAGGCGCGATGCGCTGGCCGCAATGGCCGCGATCACCGCGCGCGGCAATATTCCGCTGCTGGTGGGCGGCACCATGCTGTATTTCAAGGCGCTGCGCGATGGACTCGCCAGGCTGCCCGCTGCCGACCCGGTCATTCGCGCGCAGATACTCGAGGACGCCAAACGGCAGGGCTGGCCCGCGATGCACCGACAACTCGCCGCGATCGACCCGCAGACCGCCGATTCGTTGCACCCGAACCATTCGCAGCGTATCCAGCGCGCGCTCGAGGTGTACTACAGCAGCGGCGCTACCCTTTCTGCCTTGCAGGCCGCGCAGGTTTCCGAGCCGCCGCCCTATCACTTGCTGCAGCTGGCGCTATGGAGCGATGATCGGCAGGCGCTGCACCAGCGTATAGCTTTACGATTCGAAGCGATGCTGGACGCCGGGCTGGTCGACGAGTTGCGCGCTTTGCGTGAGGGCTTTGATTTGCACCCTAACCTGCCATCGATGCGCGCGGTGGGGTATCGCCAGGCCTGGCAGTTTTTACAGGGTGAGATAGACGCAAAGATGCTGCGTGCCGCGGGTATCGCGGCGACCCGGCAGCTGGCCAAACGCCAGTTCACCTGGCTGCGAAAATGGCCGGATTTGCACAGACTTGCAGTGAATTTTGAAAATCATCGCCCGAATGCGGAATTACTGCATGAAAAAGTGTCAAAAATTGAGGGCTTGCTGGCAAATCGACAAGTTTCGTGAGAATCGCTTGCGGTATAATCCGCCGCCCTGCCGCGATAACCTGTCGGGATGGTCTTCCCCCTCAGGCTTAAGCCGCAGTGCCATGTCAGTGTAAAACGCCTTGGCGTGGCGCAGCCCGGAATCTTCCCGGCTTGCGCCAGCTGGAGGGTGTGATTTAGCCGGGCCGCGTTGGCCCAGACGTACTTTGTCGAGGCGCGCTGCATGGCAATAATTGGTCCGGGTTTGTTCGGACACCTATCAACCCGCTTTTGGGAGAATGCACATGTCCAAGGGGCAGAGCCTACAAGACCCTTATCTCAACCTGCTGCGCAAGGAGCGCGTGCCGGTTTCCATTTATCTTGTCAACGGCATCAAGCTGCAGGGCCAGATCGAGTCGTTCGACCAGTTCGTGATCCTGCTGAAAAATACTGTCAGCCAGATGGTCTACAAGCACGCGGTGTCGACCGTGGTGCCAGGGCGCAACGTGCGCCTGCCGATGCAGCATCCGGGTGACGAAGACGATTCTGCCGGCAACGGGTAGTCGTTGCCTGCCAGGCACCTCGCACCGGCTGGGCCACCACATTGCCGGGCGACCGAATTGTTGATGGGTGCGAAAACGCAGTCGTGGCAGGAGGTTTCCTGCTACTTATGCGAGCGTCGCAAAGTGAGCGCGGGCCTGCCCTGTGCGCCATACCGATGCGGGCTTTTTGGGAGCGCCAGGATTGTTCTTTGAGCGACCCGAAGCGGGCGAACGCGCGCTGCTGGTGCATTGTCATTTCACCCGGGCCAAAGGTAATACGGTTGAAGACAGTGTCGAGGAGTTCGTCGAACTGGTGCGCGCCGCCGGCGTGAGCCCGGTATACCTCGAAGATACCCGCCGCGAAGAGCCTGCGCCCCGGTTTTTTATCGGTGCCGGTAAAGTCGACGAGCTGGCCGCGCTGGTGTGTGATCACGAGATTGACGTGGTGTTGTTCAACCATGCACTCAGTCCCTCACAAGAGCGCAACCTCGAACGCGTCCTGCAGTGCAAGGTGGTCGACCGCACCGGCCTTATCCTCGATATCTTTGCGCAGCGCGCGCGCAGTCATGCCGGCAAGTTGCAGGTAGAGCTTGCCCAGCTCGAGCACATTTCCACACGGCTGGTGCGCGGCTGGACTCACCTTGAACGCCAGCGCGGCGGTATCGGCCTGCGCGGGCCGGGCGAATCGCAGCTCGAAACCGACCGCCGCCTGCTGCGCGAGCGTATCAAAACCATCCGTCGCCGACTCGGGAAAATTGATGCGCAGCACCAGCAGGGTCGTCGCGCGCGCAATCGTGCCGGGCTGCCGACCATCGCGCTGGTCGGTTACACCAACGCCGGTAAGTCGACCTTGTTCAACGCGCTTACCGCGGCCGATGTACTGGTCCGTGACCAGCTGTTTGCAACGCTTGATACCACCATGCGCGCGCTGCAGTTGCCGGGATTCGGCCGGGTCATCATTGCCGATACGGTAGGGTTTGTCAGCAACCTGCCGCACCAGCTGGTCGATGCCTTCAAGGCCACCCTGGATGAGGCCGCGGAGGCGGATCTGCTGTTGCACGTCATCGATGCGGCCGCTGTCGATATGCGTGAGCAGCTGCAGGCTGTGGAAACGGTGCTGGAAGAAATTGGCGCGGCGGAACTGCCGCGCGTCCTTGTGATGAACAAAAGTGACCTGCTTGGTGGTGATGAATTGGCGGCTACCAGTGATCTCGCACAGCGTGCCGCTGGTATGAATGTAGGCGCAGGCCAGTGCGAGGATACGACCACGCAGCAGGTCTTTGTCTCGGCGCGCACAGGTGCAGGTCTCGAGCGGTTGCGCCGCGCGATTGTGGCGGCGCTCGATGGCGATCGCTGGTGCGGGGAAGTGCAGCTTTTACCCGCTGATACGCGCCTGCGCGCGCAATTGTTTGCGCTTGGTGCAGTGCGCAGTGAACGCGCCGCTGAAGACGGTGGTTACCTGCTCGACCTGGACCATCGCAGGAAGGTGTTGCAGCGTGTGCTGGAGGCGGCCGGCAAAAGCCTGCCAGCGGTATGAATCGTGCAAGCGTTTCTTGTTACAATCGTGCGCCGCCAAGCGTCGTGCACATCTTGTGTGGTGCAAGTCGCGCAAAGAACGAACGCAGGTTTTCCCAACGGAGTAGTCAATGGTTGCAAATACCACGGTATTGAGCTCGGGTGATGATCGGGATCGCGACAAGCGTCGCGACGATCCCTGGAGCAGCCCGGAGCAGGGTCCGCCGGATCTCGATGAAGCGCTGAACAAAATGCGCGACCAGTTGCGCGGCATCTTTGGAGGCAAAGGCGGCGGCAAGGGTGGCAGTAGCCGTGGTCGCGGTGGCAGCGGCGGCCCCGGCCTGAGTGCAAGTGCAATCGGCATGGGCGCGCTGGTGCTGTTCGCAATCTGGCTGTTCGCCGGCATCTACCAGGTGGATGAAAAGGAACGCGGTGTGATTTTGCGACTGGGTCAATACCATGAGACGGTGGGGCCTGGCCTGCACTGGAACCCGGTATTTATCGACCAGCGCTTCACCGTGCTGGTTACGCAGGAGCAGGATTACTCGGCCCGCGGCCTGATGCTGACCAAGGATGAAAACATCGTCGAGGTGCCGATCTCGGTGCAGTACAACATTCCGGATCCCAAGGCCTTCGTGCTCAACGTGCGCGACCCGATTACCAGCCTTAAACATGCTACGGATTCTGCGCTGCGCCACGTGGTGGGCAGCACGATTTCCAGTGACGTGCTCTCCGAAGGCCGCCTGCTGATGGGCGGGGAGACCCAGGAGCGATTGCAGGCCTACCTCGATAATTACGCAACCGGCATCGCGATCACGCGTGTGAATATTCTCAAGGCAGAGCCACCTACGGCGGTGAAATCCGCATTTGACGATGTGATCGCGGCCAAGGAAGACAAGGAGCGCTTTGTTGCCGAGGCAGAAGCCTACGCCAACGGCGTGGTTCCCGAGGCGCGCGGTAAGGGGCAGCGTATTTTGCAGGAGGCGATCGGTTACCGTGATCGCCTGGTCGCCGAAGCCGAGGGTGACGCGCAACGCTTCGACCAGCTTTATGTCGAATATCGCAAGGCACCGGCGATTACCCGCGAGCGACTCTACGTGGATGCGCTGGAGCAGGTGATGAGCAACGCGACAAAAGTGATGGTCGATGTGGAAGGCGGTAACAATTTGATGTACCTGCCGCTCGATAAACTCATGACGCAGAGTAGCGTTACCGGCCAGGCCGTGGCCAACGAGGCTGATTTGGCCGGCAAAATTGCCCGCGAGGTGCTCGAGCAAATTCGCCGCGAGCAAACCCGCACGCGCCGTTCGGAGGGTCGCTAATGTCCAGTCGCCTGTCTTTGTTTGCGCTGCTCGCAGCGCTGGTGTTGCTGGTTCTCTCCAGTTCGCTTTATCGCGTGATGGAAACCGAAACTGCGGTCAAACTGCGCTTTGGTGAGCTGGTCCAGTCGAGAATTCCGCCTGGCCTGCACGTAAAAATTCCGCTTGCTGATGTGATTCGCAAGGTAGACCAGCGGTTGCTGACGCTGGATGCCCGCCCGGAAAGCTTTTACACGCTCGAGAAAAAACGGCTCGAAGTCGATTCCTTCGTGAAATGGCGAGTCGATGATGTCGGTGTGTATTACAAGGCCACCAACGGTGACGAGGCGCGCGCAACGGCATTGCTTGCCAACCGTGTCAACGATAACCTGCGTAACGAAATCGGTACCCGTACCTTGCATGAAGTTGTCGCCGGCGAGCGCGACCAGATGATGGCGAAGCTTACCGCCGGGCTCGACAGTTCGGCGCGCACCGAACTCGGCGTGGAGATTATCGATGTGCGGATCAAGCGCATTGACTTCCCGCAGGAGGTGCGTTCCGCCGTGTTCGATCGCATGCGGGCAGATCGCGAAAAGGAAGCCAGGCAGTATCGCTCCGAAGGGCTTGAGCTGGCCGAGAAAATTCGTGCCGATGCCGATCGCGAAAAAGTCGTGATCGAGGCGGAGGCCTATCGTGAAGCCGAGCAGACCCGCGGTGAGGGCGATGCCAAGGCGGCCGCGATCTACGCGACGGCCTACAGCAAGGACCAGGAGTTTTACGCGTTTCTGCGTCGCCTGAATGCGTACCAGAAAGCCTTCGCCAACAAGGGCGACATCATGCTGGTCGACCCGAAAAGCGACTTTTTCCGTTACCTGAAGAACGTCGACGGCAAATAAGCGCCGATCCGGGTTTGCGCAAGCCGGGCCTCGCCCGGCTTTTTTATGCGCCGCACGGCCGGCGCGATGCAAGCGACCTGCAGTGGGCGCGCCTGCGGCGTAGTTGTAAAGCGCCGGCGGCTTAAGGTGGGAGGCGCCGGCGGCTTAATGCGGGGAACGCCTGCGGCGTAATACCCGTAAAGCGCCTGTTGGGTAAAGCCGGTAATTAGTCCCGCAGCATAATCGCGTCAAGCTCGGTAAAATTGTGCCAATAGCCGGTCTGCCCGCAATTCCCTGCTGTCAGGCCTGCCACAGCAATGCGCCAGGAACTGCAATGCCTTACAAACTGCAATGCTCCAGGAACTGATCGTCGCGGCCTGCCTGGTGCTGGTGCTTGAAGGGATGCTGCCGTTTCTCTCGCCGTCGAGCTGGCGCGAGGCCTTGCGCAGCCTGATCACTTTAAGCGACCGCCAGATTCGTTGCGCGGGGCTTGCCAGCATGCTGGTTGGGGTACTGCTGCTTTATTTTTTTAACTGAGTGCGCGCTGTGTGCCAGCGCATTATCGCTGCACTGCATTGCGAGCGCGGCCGTTGCAGGATGCTGCCGCCCGTGTGCTGTCTTTTCAGGTTGCGGCGGCAGGCATAATCAATTTTTGCGAGAGATAACATGACAGGCAAAGACCGCTGGTTGCTCCCGGAGGGCATCGAGGAGCTGTTGCCCGCCGAGGCGGCGGTGGCCGAGCGCGTGCGCCGCAATATTCTTGACCTGTTTCGCAGCTGGGGCTACCAGTTCGTCATGCCACCACTGGTTGAATTTACCGATTCGCTGTTGATTGGCCTCGGTGAGGACGTCGCGCTGCAAAGTTTCAGGTTAACCGACCAGCTCAGTGGCAAGCCGATGGCGATTCGTGCCGATATCACCCCGCAAACGGCGCGCATCGACGCGCACAGCATGCGTGCAACCGGCGTTAACCGGCTGTGTTACGCGGGCAGTGTGTTGTACACGCGGCCACAAGCGCTGCGTGGCTCGCGCTGCCCGATCCAGGCGGGCGCCGAACTGTATGGCGATGCGTCGACCAATGGTGACATCGAAATTATTTCGCTGATGCTCGACATGCTCGAGAACGTGATGAATGGCAGCGTGATCGACGGTAAAGCCACGCCTGCAGTACAGGCCGCCGGCAGCGCCCATTCGTTGCAGGGCCTGACACTCGATCTCGGCCATGTCGGTATTTACAGCGCCGCAGTCAGCGCAATGCGTTCGCTGCAGCCGGATCTCGAAGATACCGTGCTTGCGCAGTTCAATAATGCCATGCAGCGTAAATCTGCCCCGGACTTGCGGGCGCTGACTGCACTGCACTTCAATGATACGGCGTTCGCTGAAGCGCTCTGCGCGCTGCCGCTGCTTTGTGGCGGGCGCGAAGTGCTGCAGGAGGCGCGCGCGCTGATGCCCGCATTATCGCTGCCATCAGGCGCGGCGATACAGGATTTTGAGCGCGCGCTGCGCGAGCTGGAGACGGTTGCCGATGCCATTGCACCGCGCTTCCCGGATGTGGATATATATTTTGATCTCACCGAGTTGCGCGGTTTTTCCTACCACACGGGCCTGGTGTTTGCCGCATACTCGGCAGGCCATGGCACTGCCCTGGCCAACGGCGGGCGTTACGACGAGGTCGGCAAAGTGTTTGGCGCTGCCCGGCCAGCGACCGGATTCAATACCGATGTCAAAGCGCTCATCCGCTGCGTCCACGCAGCACACGTAGCGAATGCGGCCGGCGCGCCTAAGCCGGCCCTGTGTGATGAGGCGATTGCCGCGCCGAAAACAGGCGACGCTGCGCTATGGCGCAAGGTCTGTGATTTGCGCAGAAGCGGGGAGATCGTGGTCGCTGTCGACGACAGTGACCTGCCGCGCTATCGCCGGCGACTGCTGGCAGCAAAAGGTTCGTGGGTAGTGCAGGCGCACACCCTGAAAAATAGTTAATTGCGGAATGAACAATTCAAGATGAACAAGAATATTGTAGTGCTCGGTTCGCAGTGGGGTGACGAGGGCAAGGGCAAGATCGTCGACCTGCTCACGCAAAAGGCCGATGCTGTGGTGCGTTTCCAGGGCGGGCACAACGCCGGCCATACACTGGTGATCGACGGCGAAAAAACCGTGCTGCACCTTATACCGTCAGGCATTTTGCACGAGGGCGTCACCTGTTTGATTGGCAACGGTGTGGTGCTTTCGCCCGAGGCCCTGCTCAACGAAATCGCTGAGCTGACCGCGCGCGATGTGCCTGTATTTGAACGCCTGCGCCTGAGCGCGGCCTGCCCGTTAATCCTGCCCTACCATGTTGCGCTCGACCTCGCCCGGGAACAGGCGCGCGGTACCGGCAAGATCGGTACGACCGGTCGCGGCATCGGTCCTGCCTACGAAGACAAGGTTGCGCGTCGTGGCCTGCGTCTCGGCGATCTCGCCAATCCTGCGGCGTTTCGCGAAAAACTTGCCGTGGTGATGGACTATCACAATTTCGTGCTCGCGAATTACTACCAGGCCGCTGCGATCGATGTCGCGCAAACCTGCGACCAGGCGCTGGCGATGGCCGAGAAAATCCTGCCGATGATGACCGATGTAACCGCCGCGTTGCACCAGTTCAGGGAGCAGGGCAAATCCATTTTATTTGAAGGCGCGCAGGGCTCGCTGCTGGACATTGATCACGGCACCTACCCCTTTGTTACCTCCTCCAACACCACGGCCGGTGGTGCGGCAACCGGCACCGGTGTCGGGCCTCTGCATTTCGATTACATCCTGGGTATTACCAAGGCCTACACCACGCGGGTTGGCTCCGGTCCCTTCCCTACCGAACTCGATGACGACATCGGTGCCCATCTCGGCAGTCGCGGCCATGAGTTCGGCGCAACCACAGGCAGGCCGCGGCGCTGCGGCTGGTTTGATGCGGTTGCGGTTGCGCGTGCCGTGCAGTTGAACAGTATGTCGGGTATCTGCCTGACCAAGCTTGATGTGCTCGACGGGTTAAAGAGCATCAACATTTGCATCGATTACACCGATGTCAATGGCGCGTCGGTTAGCCTCAATACCGACAGTGCACACTTCGCCGAGGTAATACCGGTCTATGAAACGCTGCCAGGATGGAGTGAATCGACTGTCGGTGCGAATTCACTCGATGCGCTGCCGCGCAACGCGCGCGCGTACATCGAACGGATTGAAAGCCTGGTGGGAACGAGCATCGATATCATTTCGACGGGCCCGGATCGCAGTGAAACCATTGTGCATAATGAGCTATTGGCCGCACGTTTGTAGCTCGGCAAACTATACTCGGTGTCGAGCAGGCAAAGCCGGATTTGTGTGTGAGATAGCAGGGCGTTACGCGGGAATTTTCGCATCAGCAGCAAGACATTGAAGAGATAAGAGGGAACCATAACATTAATGACATCGACTAATGCACAAGGAGCGATCGTTGCAAAGCCCGCTTCCATATTAGCGCCAAACAACGTGCTAATCGGGCTGTTAAAACACGCGATTAACAGCGGCAATTATTTCCGCGACTTCAGGACCCGGGCGCTACTCTGCGTCGCTGCAGCGTCAATCCTGCTCTGCCTGCCAACCCTGGCGGTTGACTTGGTCAATGGCAATCTTGCACTGGTGCTTATCAGCGGCCTCGGCGGGCTGGCCATGATTATTGCGGTGGGCGCAATGCTTCTTAACCAACGCGTCGAATTGGGCGTCAATATCGTTCTGCTTACGCTTACGGCGATGATGTGTGCGCTGCTGTTTGCACGCCAGGGCGCAACCCTGGGCTTTTATGTTGGCATTCCCGCGGTTCTTTTTCTTGCGAATTTACTTGCCAGCCGGTCGCTGGCGATCGTGTACTGGTTGCTCTGTGCGGCGCTGCTGGCGCTCGCCGCTTATCTCGGTCATGCGCACTGGCAAACTGTTATTGATATGCGAGACCCCGTTATCGCCGCAGGCGGCTTGCGCATCGGCTTGATCATATTATTTTTTAATCTGCTGACCGTGATGGTTTTTCGCGATTCGATACGCGATTTACTTCGCGATTTTCAGGCAAAGAAGGCAGAGGTTGCCAGGATCAATGCGAAGCTTGCGCAAACTATTCATGAAAAGCAGGCCTGGGTCAGCGCGTTGGGACGTATCCACGATGCCGGCCTCGCCATAGCCTGGTGGTACGACTCTAAGACTGGCCTGTTGCAGTACACGGCGGGTTCAGCCGCTGATGGCAACACGCATGCGGTAGTGAAAACGGTGAAGCAGGAAGACCGTGATGCGCTGGATTCGCACAGCTGGCAGGCGAAAATTCTCGACGCGATTGCATCGGCTGGCATGCATCCGCACAGTTGGGCGCGCGAAATTCGCGGCGTAGACAAAGATCGCGGGGAGACGCGCTGGTATGCGTTGTCGGCGGATGTTGCGTTTGCCGATACAGGCGGGGTTCAGGTAATCGGCACCCTGCAGGACATCACCGCGCAAAAAAACCTGCAAACCGGTTAGAGGCGTTGTCAGGGGCAGTTGTAGCGCTGCGTAGTTTCGCCCTGCCATACGGAATCCAGTTTCACACTAAAACCCCAAAGCCGGTGCAGGTGCTTCAGTACCTCTTCGGTATTGCCGTCCAGCGGCTTGCGATTGTGCTGGTGATGCACAAGTTGCATGGAACGGTCACCGCGAACGTCGATATTGACGATCTGGATGTTTGGTTCCCTGTCGCCAAGATTGTACTGGCCCGCCAGTTGCTCGCGTACATCGCGATAACCCGAATCGTCGTGAATCGCTGAAATTTCTATGGTCGGCTGTTCATCATCATCGACCGCACAAAATAACTTCAGGTCGCGAATAACCTTGGGTGAGAGAAACTGCTGGATAAAGCTTTCGTCCTTGAAATTTCGCATCGCAAATTGCAGGGTCTTGCGCCAGTCGCTGCCCGCAAAGTCGGGGAACCAGCGGCGGTCTTCCTCGGTTGGTTTCTCGCAGATTCGGCGAATATCCTGCATCATGGCAAAGCCCAGCGCATACGGGTTGATACCGCTGTAATACGGGCTGTCAAAGCCGGGCTGCAAAACCACGCTGGTGTGCGACTGCAGAAATTCCATCATGAAACCGTCGGTTACCAGGCCCCGATCGTACATTTCGTTCAGGATCGTATAGTGCCAGAAGGTTGCCCAGCCTTCATTCATTACCTGGGTTTGTCGTTGCGGATAAAAATATTGCGCTACCTTGCGCACAATCCGCACCACCTCGCGCTGCCAGGGTTCCAGCAAAGGCGCATTTTTTTCCAGGAAGTACAGCAGGTTCTCCTGCGGTTCAGTGGGGAAAGGTTTGGCTTTTGCCTCGACGTCTTCACCGGGTTTCACAGGGATCGTACGCCACAGGTCGTTGACCTGTTGCTGCAGGAGCTCTTCGCGTTCCTTTTGCCGCGAGGTTTCCTCGGCGGCGGAAATGGGATGCGGGCGCTTGTAGCGATCCACGCCGTAGTTCATTAGTGCGTGGCAGGAGTCGAGCAGCGTTTCGACGGCTTCGGAGCCGTGGCGCTGCTCACAGTCGGCAATAAAGTTTTTCGCAAACAGCAGGTAGTCGATGATCGAGTCGGCATCTGTCCAGGTTCGAAACAGGTAATTGCCCTTGAAAAACGAATTGTGTCCGTAGCAGGCGTGCGCAATGACCAGCGCCTGCATGGTCATCGTGTTCTCTTCCATCAGGTAGGCGATGCAGGGATTCGAATTGATGACTATTTCGTAGGCCAGGCCCATCTGGCCGCGCTGGTAGTTATTCTGGATGCCGAGAAATTGCTTGCCGTAAGACCAGTGGTTGTAAAACAGTGGCATGCCGGACGAGGAATAGGCGTCCATCATTTGTTCGGAGCTGATGACTTCGATCTGGTTGGGGTAGGTGTCGAGGCCAAAGTCAGCCGCGATACCAGCGATTACCCGGCTGTATTCCTCGATCAGCTCGAAGCTCCACTCCGCGTCGGTGGAGATCGGCTTGCATTCAACGGCTGCCATCAGGCAGGCCTCCTGCGGAACAGTTCGCGGAACACCGGGTAGATATCGGTGGCGCCGGTGATTTGCTGCAGCGCGAAAGCGTCTTCAAACTGTGCGCGCACGCGTTCGTATTCGTACCACAGTGCCTGGTGCTTATTGGGAGTAATTTCGACATAGGAGTAATGCTGCACGGTCGGCATGATGTCGTTGACCAGCAGGTCGAAACAGCTGCTTGAATCGTCTTTCCAGTTATCACCATCGGACGCCTGTGCGCCGTAGATATTCCACTGCGAAGCTGGGTAGCGTGCCTGCATGATGGTTTTCATTAATTTCAGGGCGCTCGAGACCACCGTGCCTCCGGTTTCCCTGCTATAAAAAAATTCTTCTTCGTCGACTTCCTTGGCGCTGGTGTGGTGGCGAATAAAAACCACGTCAGTCTGGTCGTAATTGCGCTGTAGAAACAGGTACAGCAGAATAAAAAATCGCTTGGCGATGTCCTTTACTTCCTGTGACATCGAGCCCGACACATCCATAATGCAGAACATCACCGCCTTGGAGCTGGGCTGCGGCTGTTTGACGTTCATGTTGTAGCGAATGTCGAAGTCGTCGAGGAAAGGAATCTTTTTCAGTCGCGACTTCAGTTCGCTGATTTCCTCATCGAGTTGCAGCAGCAGAAATTCGTTGGGCGCAGCCCCGGCCTTCTCCTCGGCGAGTTTTGCTTCAAGTTCTCGCAGTTTGCGGCGCTTGGATGCACCCAGCGCAATGCGCCTGCCGTTAGCTGCACGCAGCGAGCGCACGATATTTATCTGGTTCGGGGTTCCTACCGTGGAAAATCCGGCGCGCCGGTATTTGAATGAGTCGCTGCCTGCAAGCTGGCGCTTGACCAGGTTGGGTAACTCGAGCTCGTCGAACATGAAGTTCAGGAATTCTTCCTGTGTGATCTGGAAAACGAAGTCGTCCATGCCTTCGCCGCTGTTGCTGGCCTTGCCACCTGCGCCGCCACCGCCCCCGCGTTTGGGCCTCTCGATCTGGTCGCCGGCGACAAATTCCTTGTTGCCCGGATGCACGACCGAGCGCTTGCCGCCGGGCCCGTGGCCGAATACTGGTTCGTCGATGTCGCTTTTGGGTATGGTTATGGTTTCGCCGCTTTCAATATCCGTAATTGAGCGGCTGCTGACCGCATCGGCAACGGCATCCTTGATGTGCTTGCGGTAACGGCGCAAAAAGCGCTGGCGATTAACCGCGCTTTTATTTTTACCGTTCAGTCGTCTGTCGATCAGGTAGGCCATGCAGGCTCTCCGCCCGTTCCCGAGCCCCTGCCGGGGCCCGGAGCGAGCTCGTTATTAGTCGCGAGGCTATTGTGATTTGCGTACGCGCAGGTACCACTCCGACAGTAGCCTGACCTGCTTCTCGGTATAGCCGCGTTCGACCATGCGTGAAACAAAATCGGTATGTTTTTTCCTGTCCTCTTTGGAGGCCTTGGCATTGAATGAAATAACCGGCAGCAGGTCTTCGGTATTCGAGAACATTTTCTTTTCGATAACCGTGCGCAGTTTTTCGTAACTGTTCCAGACCGGGTTTTTACCGTCGTTATTGGCGCGCGCCCGCAATACGAAGTTGACAATCTCGTTGCGGAAATCTTTCGGGTTGGAAATGCCCGCAGGCTTCTCGATTTTTTCCAGCTCCTCGTTGAGCGCAGGGCGGTCGAGCAGCTCGCCGGTTTCCGGGTCGCGGTACTCCTGGTCCTGGATCCAGAAATCGGCGTAGGTCACGTAGCGGTCGAAAATATTCTGCCCGTACTCGGAATAGGATTCCAGGTAGGCGGTCTGGATCTCCTTGCCGATAAATTCCACGTAGCGCGGCGCCAGGTATTCCTTGATAAAGTTCAGGTAACGCTCGGTCAATTCGCCGTTGAACTGCTCCTGTTCTATTTGCTGTTCGAGCACATACAAAAGATGCACCGGGTTCGCGGCTACCTCGGTGGGATCGAAGTTGAAAACTTTCGAAAGTATCTTGAATGCAAAGCGGGTCGACAAGCCTTGCATGCCTTCGTTGACACCGGCAGAGTCCTTGTACTCCTGGATGCTCTTCGCCTTCGGGTCGGTGTCTTTCAGGCTCTCGCCGTCGTAGACGCGCATCTTGGAATAGATATTCGAGTTTTCCGGCTCGATCAGGCGTGACAGGGTGGTGAACTGGCCAAGCATTTTCAGCGTGTCGGGCGCGCAGGGTGCCTGTGAAAGGGAACTGTTCTGCAGCAGCTTCTGGTAAATCCTGACTTCGTCGGAAACGCGCAGGCAGTAGGGTACTTTCACTATGTAAACGCGGTCAATAAACGCTTCGTTGTTCTTGTTGTTCTTGAATGACTGCCATTCCGATTCGTTGGAGTGCGCGAGAATGACGCCGTCGAAGGGTATGGCGCTAAGGCCTTCGGTGCTGTTGTAGTTGCCTTCCTGCGTCGCAGTTAATAACGGGTGCAGCACCTTGATCGGTGCCTTGAACATTTCGACAAATTCCATCATGCCCTGGTTGGCGCGGCTCAGGCCGCCTGAAAAGCTGTAGGCGTCCGGATCGTTTTGCGGATAGTCTTCCAGTTTGCGAATATCGACTTTGCCGACCAGCGAAGAGATATCCTGGTTGTTTTCGTCGCCCGGTTCGGTTTTGGTAATCGCAATCTGGTCGAGTCGCGATGGATAGAGCTTCACGACGCGAAACTTGCTGATGTCGCCGTTGTACTCGTGCAGGCGCTTCACGGCCCAGGGCGACATAATGTTCTGTATGTAGCGTTCCGGAATGCCGTAGTCTTCCTGCAGTATCTGTGCATCTTCGCCGGGATCGAATAATCCCAGCGGGGATTCAAAAACCGGCGAACCCTGCAGGGCATAAATGGGGTGCTTTTCCATCAGCATCTTGAGTTTTTCGGCAAGTGAGGATTTGCCGCCGCCGACAGGACCCAGCAGGTAAAGTATTTGTTTTTTCTCTTCCAGTCCCTGCGCCGCATGGCGAAAGTAGGCAACAATTTCTTCTATGACTTCTTCCATGCCGAAGAAATCACTGAATGCCTTGTAACGTTTGATTATTTTGTTCGAAAAGATCCGGCTCAGTCTTGGATCTGATGCGGTGTTGATCGTTTCGGCTTCACCGATTGCCAGCAGCAATCGTTCGGCCGCATTGGCGTAGGCGGAGCGGTCGCTCTTGCAGAGTTCAAGATACTCCTGCAAGCTTATCTCCTCTTCCTTGGTTGTTTCGTAACGCTCCTGGAAGTGATTAAAAATACTCATCGTGGTCACCTTGCCTATGTGCGGCCTTCGTAAGGCTCTTGAGTGTCTGGTGCTATTACATTCTCTATAACATTGCTCAACGCTTGCGTACTATCCCTTGCGTACTATCTCTTGCATACGACCTCCTGCATTCCGTCTCCCTAGCAAGAGGCCTTTATTCTGTTATTACGCTGCGAGCACAGCCCTGGCCTAGCTTGTTGCAATGAATAATACAACGCTGACTGCCCTTCTTTAAGGATAGTCCTATATGCGCTAGCCGTTTAGCTTGTTTTCATTTTTAGATTGTGCAATCTGGCACGGGTGCGCGGAACTTTTGTAAAATGCGGTAAACAGAAACGGACAACGCGCTGCACAGGCCGCCGTCGTTCTTTATATCTTTTGAGAATAAGTGCAGGTGGAAAGCGAAACTTTTTATGACAGGTATTCAACTGCTTTTTGCGCCGGCTGGCGCTGGCCCGTAAGCCGCCAAATCAGTTAGTACCGACTTTCTTTTTAACCATTGTTCAACCAGAGTTGGGGTTGCATTAGGGTATAATTTGGCACCCTGGCGTTACGAGTGCCAACGCCTGCGTGAACAACCATTGATCACCATCGTCTTCCAGCGGCTCCGCCACTGGTACGGCTACCTGAAGCGATTCCACCAGGAGATTCTTCCCCGATGCACCTCGCGCAACTCAGCCATTCGCTGCCCGATTACTCCCTGTCTGCAGAGGAAAATGCTGAACTGCAATTATTCCGTGAAAGTGTGCGCCGTTTTTGTGCGGAGGATATGGCACCGCACTACGCGCAGTGGGAGACAGAAGGCATGGTACCGCGCGAGCTTTTCCGCAAGCTCGGTGATGCAGGCTTGCTCTGTGTCGATGTGCCCGATGCCTATGGTGGCTATGGTGTGCCGCCGCATTTTTCTTTCGCGATAGTCGAGGAGATGGGATACGCCGGTTTTACCGGTTTTTGTGGCGGCTTGCAGGTGCACAACGATATTGTACCGCCGTACCTCGTAGCGTTTGGCAGCGAGGCACAAAAACAGCGCTGGTTGCCAGGCATGGTCAGCGGTGAGGTGGTCACCGCGATTGGTATGAGCGAACCCAACGCGGGCAGCGATCTTGCCGCGATAAAAACCTCGGCTGTGCGCAGTGATGACGGTTACCTGATTAACGGCTCAAAGATTTTTATTTCCAATGGACAGCACGCCGACATGCTGCTGCTGGCGGCCAAGACCGACAAAAGCTCGGGTTCGCGCGGGATCAGCCTGTTTCTTGTCGATGCCAGCCTGCCCGGCTATTCGCGCGGTAGCAACCTTGCCAAGGTGGGACATAAATGTGCCGATACGTCTGAATTGTTCTTCGATAACCTGCTTGTGCCGCACGATGCGCTGCTCGGTGAGGAAGGTAGCGGATTTGGCATGATGATGGAAAAACTCGCCCGTGAGCGCCTGATCATCGGCGTACTCGCGGTGGGAGCAGCGCGCGGCGCGCTGGATTTGACAATCGACTACGTGCAGGAGCGCCAGGCTTTTGGAGCGCCGCTCAGCAAACTGCAGAATACGCGTTTCAAGCTGGCCGAAATGCACACGCGACTGTTGGCCAACACCAGTTTTATGCAGCAATGTTTTACTGCCTGTCGCAACGGTCAGCTGACGCCGGAACTCGGTGCGGCGTTTAAACTGCATGCCACTGAAATGCAGTGCGAAGTGATCGATGAATGTTTGCAGTTATTCGGCGGCTATGGCTACATGAGCGAATACCCGATTTCACGCGCCTGGGCCGATGCGCGCGTACAACGCATTTACGGCGGCACTTCGGAGATTATGAAGGAAGTCGTGGCCCGCGCGCTGGTTGGCAAGTAAATTCATCCTCTCTGACAGGAACGGCCCATGCAGTTTGATAACCGTATTACCCGTATGCTCGGTATCGAAATACCGCTGGTGCAAGCGCCAATGGGCTGGATCGCGCGCTCGCAGCTCGCCTCGGCGGTGTCCAACGCGGGCGGTATGGGGATTATTGAAACCTCGTCCGGAGAACTCGACGCGATAAAAAATGAAATTATTAAAATGCGCGAGCTGACCGATAAACCATTTGGCGTCAATATTGCGCAGGCGTTCGTACGCGATCCCGGCATTATCGATTTTGTGCTCGAGCAGGGTGTGAGTTTTGTTACCACTTCGGCGGGTAACCCGCAAAAATATACCAGCATCCTGAAGGCAGCCGGCCTGACGGTGTTCCACGTCGTGCCGACGTTGGAAGCCGCGCTGAAAGCCGTCGACTGCGGCGTCGACGGACTGGTTGTCGAAGGCGGAGAAGGCGGTGGTTTCAAGAACCCGCGCGACGTGGCAAGCATGGTGTTGCTGCCGCTGGTGCGCGAAAAAGTAGAGGTGCCGATCATCGCTGCGGGTGGCTTTGTCGATGGCGCGACCATGCTGGCTGCTTTTGCACTTGGCGCGGAAGCAGTGCAAATGGGCACGCGTATGGTTTCTGCGCTGGAGTCGCCGGTGCATGAAAACTGGAAGCAGGCGATTATCGATGCGCGAGAAACCGACACAGTGATGCTGAGCCGCCAGCAGGCGCCGGCACTGCGTGCACTGCGGACCAAAAAAACCGACGCAATGGAGTTTGCCCCAGCGCAGGAACACCCGATGGGAGAGTTCGCCCGCGCTAAAGAGTTATATTTTGGTGGAGACATGGAAGCCAGCATTGCGCTCACCGGGCAGGTCTGCGGTCGCATCGATGAGGTGCTGCCAGTGGCTGACATCATTGCGAGTGTGCGCGAAGAATTTTTTCATGCGCTGCAACAATTGAGCACGCAGTATTTGCAGGGATAAGTCTCCCTGTGCGAGCTATTCGCGCCAGCTAGCCGGGTCCAGCTGGTAGAAGCGCAGCATTTGCCGATAAAGATCGGGCAGGTGCTCGCGCATCGCGAGCGGTTTTTCAAAAAACGATTCGGTTGCAACGGCAAAAAATTCCGGCGGTGAAGTCGCGCCGTATGCGTCGAGCACGCTGTTGCTGCGACGTTCCACGCGTTCGAGGAACTCGCGGTATTCGCGGCTCAATACTTCCACCCATTCAGCGTAGGCATGGCTTTCGCGCAATAGTGGCTGCCCGTTGCTGGCAAAATTTTGCTCGTCGAGCTTGTGCGCAAACTCGTGCAAAACCACATTGAAACCGTCATCGGCATCATCACCACCGCGCAATACATCTCCCCACGACAATATCACTGGCCCGCGGTGCCAGGATTCACCGGCGCGGTGTTCGCGATGGCGAGTCACTACGCCATGCTCGACGTGATGCTGGTCGCTGAAAAAAGTATCCGGATAGACCAGGATGGTTTTAAAGCCGGGAAAAATTTCGCCGGGCTCGGCCATCACCAGCAGGCAAGCCTGGCCGGCTATCGTGACGCGCACGTCATCGTCGATAGCCTGCCCGCCGCGACCGATAATTTTTTTGTCGAGCAGGAAATAGTTGATACGCTGGTGCAGGGCATCGCGTAAATCTTCAGGCAATCTACGGTATAGCGGCACGCGCCTTGCGAGGATAAATTCCCATTCGCGCTCGAAGGGTTTTCGATAGGCGCGCTCCCTGCGTGCGCGGCGATAGTATGTGCGCAGGAATTTCCCCGCCACCAGGCTCGCGACAATAGCAGCAATGACGAGGCTGTAAAGCGTGAATGCGGTCATGCCTGCCTGTACCCTCTGGTCGGGCTGCGCAGCAATATCTGCATGGCCAGTGCGCGATAAACCATCGAGAAGAGCACTGTCAAAATACTCCCTGCAGGACATTTTGCAGGTATCCGATCACGGCGCAGGTCAGGCATTTGACTGAACAATGCGCGGTTTCGATCCAGCCTGCGACAAGAGGTGTGCTAAATTCGTCGAGCGTATTTGTTTTCACTTTCAATCCGCAAAAAATGATTGCATCATCTGTAGCTTGCTTTACGCTGCGCAGTGCGGCCGCTTGCCAGCTGCCTGGCCCGGTGGCGCGATATTTTAAGAGCGCCCGCTCCGTATTCCTGTCCAAGCAAGCGCCCATCAAAAAAAAACCAACCGAATCTGGAGCCTGCAACACAAAGCAGGCCGGAAGCTGGAAGACATTAGAAGCTAAAGACCTTGGATGCTGCTGAAAAACTGCTGTACCTCGCGGGTGTCGCAAACGACTATTTCAGTTTTGCGGGCCAGCATATGTTCATTGCGCACGAGACGCGCATGGCCTGCCTGCAGGCGATGGGTGTAGATATCGATTCGCCCGCTGCGATCGAAGCTGCGATAGCAGCACTCGATGCCGCGCCCTGGCAGCAACTGCTGTCGCCACTGATGCTGGTGGAGTCCGGTATTACACAACAGCTCGAGTGCAGGCTGCCAGACAGCGAGCGCAACCTGCCTCTGCATTGGCAGATTGAAACCGAAGCGGGCGAATACCTGTCGGGCGAGGCCGTGCCCGCGCAGTGCTTCGAAAGCGGCGAATATTATATAACGGGAACGCGCTATGGGGCTTTTCAGTTACCGCTGCCCGCGTTGCCAGCCGGTTACCATCGCGTGTCGGCAAGCAATGGCAGGGCCAGCGCCAGCGCTTCGCTGGTTGCAGCACCAGCGCATTGTTTTCGCAGCGAAGCGCTCGCCGATGATCGGGTATGGGGTATTACCTGCCAGCTTTATACACTGAAATCGCAGCGCAACTGGGGCATTGGCGACTTTGGTGACCTGCGCGAGCTGCTCGATCGCTGTGCGACAGCGGGCATGGATTTTATTTTGCTTAACCCGCTACACGCCCCGGATTTTTCAAGCCAAAGTTTTGCGAGCCCCTACAGCCCTTCGGACCGACTTTTTTTTAATGCGCTTTATATCGATCTCGAATGGGCAGCAAGCTTTGCAGAGGCGGGGCAAAGCTTGCGGGAGCAGCTGCGAGCGCAGCAAAGCGGCGCAAGTGTAGCGGCGCTGCGTGATGAAGAGCTGGTCGATTATGCGCGCGTAGCCACACTCAAATTCAAAACGCTGGTGCAGCTTTATCGCGCATTTGCCGAACAGCATCTTGACGCATCTTCTGCGCTTGGCAGTGATTTCTTGCGTTTTGTTGAAGCCGGCGGCAACCCATTGCAACGCTTTGCAGCTTATGAAGCTGCGCACTGCCCGCTGGCGGCTGGGTGTGCGGGTGATTCGCGCTTTTACCTGTATTTGCAGTGGATGGCGCAGCAACAGCTCGAGCATTGCCAGCGCCGCGCACGCGAGTTGGGCATGCGCATCGGGCTGGTCGGCGATCTTGCTGTGGGCGCGATCGGCGATGGTGCTGAAGTACATGGCAGCCCGGGTTACTTCTGCGACCGCGCCTGTATCGGCGCGCCACCTGATCCTTTTAACCAGCAGGGCCAAAACTGGGATCTTCCTGCGCCGAATCCACTGGCCATGCGTGAAACCTGTTACGCACATTTTATAGCACTGTTTCGCGCCAATATGAAATACTACGGTGGGCTCAGGATCGATCACGTTATGGGCCTGAGTCGGCTTTGGTGGTGTCCGCTCGGCAGTGAGCAGGGCGCTTACGTTTATTATCCGCGTGAAATACTGTTTGCTTTACTGCGTCTTGAAAGTCACCGCCAGCAATGTGTCGTGATTGGCGAGGACATGGGTGTGGTCGAAGATCCATTTCGCGAATTGATGCAGTCCAGTGCAATGCTCAACAACCGCCTGTTTTATTTCGAGCGTGAGCACGATGGTGCGTGGCGTTCGCCGCAGGCGCACTCTGCCGAGACACTTTTTATGGTCAGCAATCACGACGTGCCGACACTGGCTGCGTGGTGGAGTGGTGCGGATATTGAACTGCGTGCGCAGTTGGGCATGTCGGGTGATGCAAGTGAGGCAGATCGTGTACGCGAGCAGGCCGAGAGGAAGCAGGACAGGCAGCATGTGTTGAGCTGGCTGGATAGGCTCGGCTTCGCCGCAGAAATCTCTGCAATAGCGACGGACCCGGTAAAGCCGCAGCTGGACTGGCCGCTTTGCTCGGCAATTCTCCTGGCCTGTGCAAAAAGCCGTTCGAAAATATTGTGCCTGCAGCTTGAAGACCTGCAGCTCATTGAGGCGCCGGTTAATATTCCGGGCACTCACCTTGAGTATCCCAACTGGCGAAGAAAACAGCTTCGCAGTGTAGAGGAAATTTTTAGCGATAAGGCGGTGAACAATTTGTTGGCCGGGATTGACCGGGAGAGGAAGCATGGCACTATTGAATGAGCCAGTTATAACAGCGAGCGATGCCAGTGCGTTGCTGGCAGGCAGGCACGGCGATGTATTTGCGGTGCTGGGCATGCACAGTCACCCGTCCCACAGTGGCCTGGTAGTGCGCGCGCTGTTGCCGGGCGCCTCCGCAGTCTCCGTGCTCGACAAAAAAACCGGCAAGCGCGTTGCCGGGCTGGACTGCGTTGATAAAAGCGGGTTGTTCGCCGGCAGTTTGGGGCGCAGGAAAAATCCGTTTGCCTATCTGTTGGAGGTAACTTTCGGCCCCACCGTTGTACAGCTTGAAGACCCGTACCGGTTTGGATCCATGCTGTCGGAGCAGGATCTGTACCTTTATTGCGAGGGTACCCATGAGCGCGCGTATCGCTGGCTGGGTGCACATTTGCGGCAGGTCGATGGTATTGATGGCGTGCTGTTTACAGTCTGGGCGCCGAATGCACAGCGTGTTTCGGTGGTCGGTGATTTCAACGGCTGGGACGGCAGGCACCACATGATGCGCAAGCATCCCGCGGCAGGTATCTGGGAGATATTCCTGCCCGGGGTTGCGGCGCACGCGCACTACAAATACGAAATAATTGGCGTGCATGGCGAGTTGTTGCCGCTGAAAGCAGATCCACTCGCTTTTGCGATGCAGCTGCGGCCGGCCAACGCTTCCACCGTGGTTGCGGAGTCGACCTACCAGTGGCGAGATGCCGCATGGATGCGTCACCGCGACGTCGACAGCCAGTATGCAAAGCCGATCGCGATCTATGAAGTACAACTCGCCTCCTGGCGCAGGAGCGTCGAGCAGGGCCACGGCTACCTCGATTATCGCGAATTGGCCGCGCAATTAATACCGTACGCCAGGGAGATGGGCTTCACCCACCTGCAGTTGATGCCGGTCAGCGAGTATCCCTTCGATGGTTCCTGGGGCTACCAGCCGATTGGCCTGTATGCGCCCAGCAGCCGTTTCGGCTCGCCTGACGATTTCCGCTATTTCGTCGACCAGTGCCACGCCGCTGAAATCGGCTTGCTGATCGACTGGGTGCCCGGCCACTTTCCCACCGACGAACATGGCCTGGGCCGTTTCGACGGCACCCACCTGTACGAGCATGCCGATCCCAGGCAGGGGTTTCACCCCGACTGGAATACGCTGATTTACAACTACTCAAGGCCCGAAGTGGTCAGCTTCCTGCTCAGCAATGCGCTTTACTGGCTCGATGAGTTTCATGTCGACGGGCTGCGCGTGGATGCAGTTGCATCAATGCTCTATCTCGATTACGCGCGCGAGCATGGCGAGTGGATACCCAACGAACACGGTGGTCGTGAAAACCTCGCCGCGATTAATTTCCTGCGGCAGGTAAATGCACGCGCCTATTTTAATCACGCCGGCGTCATGATGGTCGCCGAGGAGTCGACCGCATGGCCCGGCGTTTCAAAACCGGTTGACCAGGACGGGCTTGGCTTTGGATTCAAATGGAATATGGGCTGGATGAACGATACGCTCAGCTTTATGGAGCGCGACCCGATCCATCGCAAGTACCACAACAATGAAATGACGTTTGGCTTGTTGTACGGTTTCAGTGAAAACTTTGTTTTACCGCTCAGTCACGACGAAGTGGTGCACGGCAAGCGTTCGCTGCTGGAAAAAATGCCTGGTGATAACTGGCAGAAATTTGCCAACCTGCGCGCGTATCTTGGCTTCATGTGGACACATCCGGGCAAAAAACTGCTTTTCATGGGAGGTGAGTTTGCGCAGCGCAGCGAGTGGAATCATGACCAGAGTCTCGACTGGCACTTGCTGGAATACGAATCGCACCGTGGCATCCAGCACCTGGTAAAAGATCTGAACGCCTGTTACCGGAATACACCGGCACTCTACGAGCTGGACTGCGAAGCTGCAGGATTTGAGTGGTTGCAGGAAAATGCTGACCAATCGCTGTTTGCCTATCTGCGGAAGGGGCGCAACGGCGCCGGGCCGGTTGTGGTTGTCGTCAACCTCACGCCCAATACCTATCCGCGCTATGAGTTGCCGGTACCATTGCCCGGCTACTATCGCGAAATACTCAACAGCGATGCAGCAATCTACGGTGGCAGCAACCAGGGCAATGACGGTGGTATCGCAGCGAGGGATACCCACCATGGCGCTCACGCTCATCACATTACCCTTTGTGTGCCGCCGCTGGCGACGCTGGTCTTGCAACAGGAGGCAGGCTGATCGATGAAGTTTGAAACAAGTGTTGGCGACCCGACCAGGCTGGGTGCACAGTGCGATGCAGACGGGGTCAATTTTGCGCTGTTTTCAGCAAATGCAAAACGTGTAGAGCTCTGCCTTTACGACGCAAAGGGAGAACGTGAAATAGCGAGGCTGGATTTGCCCGAGCAAACGCACGATGTCTGGCACGGTTACGTACCAGGCCTTGCGCCGGGCGCTGTATACGGCTACCGCGTGCACGGGCGCTATGAGCCACATGCGGGCCACCGCTTTAACCACAACAAGCTGCTGGTTGATCCCTACGCGACACAACTATGCGGGGAATTCGTATGGCGTGACGAAAATTTTGGCTATGACAAAAGCGATGCGCTCGTCGACCTGGCGATAGATACGCGCGACAATGCCGCCTTTGTACCAAAAGCTGTAGTCAGCGCATCGAACCGCCTGAACGGGCATAGCCTGGATGATTCGCCGCGAGAGGTGCTCAACAACAAGCCTCGCCTGCCCTGGCAGCAGACCTTGCTGTATGAATTGCACGTGCGCGGTTTTACCATTGCGCATCCGGCACTATCTGAAGCCGAGCGTGGGCGATTCGCAGGGCTTGCGCACAGCGAGGTCATTGCCTATCTGAAGTCGCTGGGTGTGACCAGTGTCGAGTTGCTACCGGTACACGCGTTCATCGACGAACATTTTCTTTTTGAAAAAGGCCTCAGCAACTACTGGGGTTACAACACGCTGAATTTTTTCACGCCGCATTCAGCATACCTCGGCGCCGGGTCAGGCGACGTGGCGCAGTTCAGGCGCATGGTCGATACGTTTCACGACGCCGGCATGGAAGTGATTCTCGATGTCGTTTACAACCATACCTGCGAGAGCAATCACCTCGGGCCGACCCTGTCATTCCGCGGTATCGATAACGCTGCCTATTACCGGCTGCAATCCGAAGACCGGCGCTACTATGTGAACGATACCGGTTGCGGTAACACGCTGAATATTTCGCATCCGCGCGTACTGCAACTGGTGCTGGACAGTATGCGGTACTGGGCCGGACCGATGGGTGTCGACGGTTTTCGTTTTGACCTGGCGACAGTGCTCGGTCGCTCCGCTGCAGGCTACAATCCGCAAGCGACGTTTTTCCAGGCCGTGGCGCAGGACCCTGTACTTTCCAGAATCAAACTGATTGCCGAGCCCTGGGATATTGGTCCAGGCGGTTACCAGCTAGGTAAATTTCCCGCACCCTGGAGTGAGTGGAACGACGATTTTCGCGACACCGCGCGCAAATTCTGGCGCAGTTCGCCAGGCGTGCTGCCAACTTTTGCGCGCAGGCTGCACGGGTCCAGCGATATTTTCGAGCATACCGGGCGCAGGCCATACGCCAGTATCAACTACATCGCCAGCCACGACGGCTTTACGCTTCGTGACCTGGTCAGTTACGAGTCGCGTCACAACGAGGCCAATGGCGAGGAGAATCGCGACGGTCATCGCGACAACCTCGGCATGAACTTTGGCGTCGAGGGCGAAACTGATGATGCGCTAATCAATAGCCTGCGACGACGCCAACAGCGCAACTTTCTTGCCACGGTATTTTTCGCCCAGGGTGTGCCGATGTTGCTGGCAGGCGACGAAATGGGCAGGTCACAGCGCGGCAATAACAATGCCTATTGCCAGGATAACGCCATCAACTGGCTCGACTGGGAAACCGCCAGCAGCGATTTGCAGGCTTTCGTGCGCCTGCTGTCGCAACTGCGGCGCGAATACAGCGTCCTGTCGCACGACAAGTACATCCACCGCCCGTTTAGCCCCGAAAAGGTTAATATCCAGTGGATGCACGCTGATGGATCCGAAATGCGCGATGAACACTGGCGCGCACACCACCAGTTCACGCTGGGCTATATGTTGACGCCGCCCGCTGATACTTTATCGACAGCGACAATACCTGGCGGCCGCGTGCTGGCGGTTTTCAACAATGCTGACAGCGACTGCGCCTTCCAGTTGCCAGCCACCGGGCGAAACTGGCGCTGGCTGATGGACAGCTGCGCAGAAGACGGCCAACCCGCAACGACAGTGATCGACCAGATTCAGGTGCCGATCGCGCAGCGATCGGTCTGCCTGTTTGCAGACAGTTAAACGCAACGGAGTCCGGTAATAAAATTATGAGTAAACGGCATACAAACGAATCAGCTGCGGGCAAGGGCGCCCCGGTGCAGGAATTTTCGCTCGCCGAGGATTTACATCGCCACCTGAATTTCACCCTTGGTCGCGATGGTTCCGATGGCTCGCATCGCTACCTGTACCAGGCCCGGGCGCTATCCGTGCGCGACCAGCTGGTTGGGCAATGGCGCGCGACGCGTGAGCGTCACCGACTCACGCAGCCAAAACGCATTAATTATCTTTCACTGGAATTCCTGATGGGCAGGACGCTGTGCAACGCGATCGGCAACCTCGATCTCGATGATTCAGTGAGCGAGTTACTGCACGAATATGGCTGCAGCATGGAGCAGGTCGCAGAAGAGGAGCGCGATGCGGGACTGGGCAATGGCGGCCTTGGTCGACTGGCGGCATGTTTCCTCGACAGTTGCGCGACTCTGGGCCTGCCGGTAACCGGCTACGGTATCCGCTACGAATACGGCATGTTTCACCAGCGTATCAAGGACGGCTTCCAGATCGAGTCGCCGGACCACTGGCTGCGCGATGGCAATCCGTGGGAATTCGAAAATCCCGAAAACGCAAGGCAGGTCAAATTTTTTGGTCGTAGCGAGTATTACCGCGATGCTGCAGGTACCGAGCGCGTACGCTGGGCTGATACCAGTGACGTGCTGGCAGTGCCCTACGATGTTCCGGTGCCTGGCTATCGCAACAATACCGTGAATACGCTGCGCCTGTGGAAATCGGAAGCCACTGATGAGTTTAACCTAGGTGAGTTCAACGCGGGCAGTTATACCGAGGCAGTAGCCCAAAAAAATCTTGCCGAACAGATCACGATGGTGCTGTACCCCAATGACAGTAGCGAGAATGGCAAGGAGTTGCGTCTGCGCCAGCAGTATTTCCTCGCTTCGGCAAGTTTGCAGGACGTACTGCACCGCTGGACTGTTGCGCATGGCAATAACTTTGATAATTTCGCGGATAAAAACGGATTCCAGCTAAACGATACGCACCCGAGTATCGCCGTCGCAGAGTTGATGCGCCTGTTTTGCGACGACTACCTGATGGAATGGGACGAAGCCTGGGCAATCACTTCGCAAACCATGGCCTACACCAACCACACGCTGTTGCCCGAAGCACTGGAGCAGTGGCCGGTTGCCATGTTCGGTCGCTTGTTACCACGCTTGCTGGAAATCATTTACGAAATTAACGCGCGCTTCCTGCGGCAGGTTGCGGCACGCTGGCCCGGCGATATTGAGCGGCAGCGAAGACTTTCTATTATCGCAGAAGGAGACTATCCGCAGGTCAGGATGGCACACCTTGCGATCGTCGGCAGTCACAGCATCAACGGCGTAGCAGCGCTGCACACGCGTTTGTTGATAGATGGGCTGTTTCGCGATTTTTACGCGCTTTGGCCGGACAGGTTCAACAACAAGACCAACGGTGTCACGCCGAGGCGCTGGCTGGCACATTGCAACCCGGAATTATCGGCCCTGATAACAGGGAAGATCGGCGAAGGCTGGATCACCGATTTGCAGCAGCTCGAAAAACTGTATCCGTTCGCCGATGATCCTGCTTTTCGCCAGCAGTGGACCGCAATAAAAAGCCACAACAAGCAGCGCCTGGTTGAACAGGTTGAAGAATCCTGCGGGGTCAGCTTCGACGTCAGCATGCTGTTCGATATACAGGTCAAGCGCGTGCACGAATACAAGCGCCAGTTGCTCAATATACTTCATGTTATTCATGTCTACGACCGGGTTTTGCGCGGAGACACGCAGGGCCTGCAGCCTCGCTGTGTATTATTTGGCGGTAAGGCTGCGCCCGGCTACGCGATGGCAAAAACCATTATCAAGCTGATCAACAACGTTGCTACGGTCGTCAACGATGACCATCGGCTCGCACCATGGTTGCGCGTGGTCTTCCTGCCCGATTACTGTGTTACAGCGATGGAAACGATTTGTCCTGCTGCTGACCTTTCCGAGCAAATTTCTACCGCGGGCAAGGAGGCATCCGGCACGGGAAATATGAAGTTCATGATGAATGGTGCAATAACCATCGGTACCTATGATGGCGCCAATATTGAAATCCTGGAAGCGGTCGGCGAGGAAAATTTCTTCCTGTTTGGCCTGAAGGCAGACGAGGTTGTCGAGCAGCGCAAAAGCTACCGGCCGAATGTGATAATTGCAGCCGATAGTGATTTCAAGCGCGTAATGCAGTTTATTGAAAGCGGGCATTTCAACCTGTTCGAGCCGGGCATATTTGACCCGGTCATTGCGTCTGTCCGCAGCGACTACGATGCGTGGATGACAGCGGCAGATTTCCGTGGCTATATTGACGCGCAGCGAGCGGTAGAGACTGCATACGCAGATACAGGGCGATGGATTCGCATGAGTATTAGCAACGTCGCCGCAAGCGGGCGCTTTTCGAGTGATCGCACGATCAGTGAATACGCCGAACAAATCTGGAAGTTGTAGTTGAGGTTGTATGAGAATTTAGTAGCGTTCGCAGCTGAGATTGCCGTAAAAACTGTAGTCGGGGTCGTATTTGAGCTTACGGTTACAGCCGCCGCCTATTCGCTTGGCTTTTCAGGTATCGATTTGAATAATTGAAAATACAAGTACTGCATAAAAACGAGAGGGCAACATCATGACCGATGCCAAGGTGCCGACCAGTAGCAAAAATAATAGCAACTCAGCGTCTGACAGCGACGCCAATAACCCACGCTATGTCAGTCGCCTGACCAGGGATGCGATGGCGCTGGTACT
>JBATGO010000024.1:0-1553 GCA_049665845.1 Pseudomonadales bacterium
ACCGAGTCATCCGGGATCGATACAGCCTTGACCAGGCGCAGAAATTTTTGATCGATTGAGGCTGGATTTGTCTGTGCCGGATCTGCGTGCGCCAGGATGCCGCCGGCGGTCGTATCGCTGCCGTCGATATCGTATATGGAGCGTATATTCAGGACTGCGCGCTCATTGCCCCCGGTATCGGCAAGCAGCAGGGGCTCGGGTTCGATCACTTCAAGTTCGTCGCGCGCTTCGGCGACAACGATATCGGTAATCATGAAGCCCTGGTCGCCGGGCAATATCGGCTGGATGATGTTTTCGTTGCCGGTGTTGTCGAACAGCCAGATACCGTAGATAGGCTCAACCTGGTTCAGCGTGGCACTGTCAGTACAGGGGAGAATCACGCCGGACTGGTTGGTGAGGCAGGGCGTCCAGCTAACCAGCATGCGGCGGGTTCCATCGTTGAGCAGTTTTACCGAGCTGAACCTGCCACCGCGCGGAAGACGCGGATCGGTATAAACGTCGCTGGCAGAAATCGTTTCGAACGCAGGATTGAGCAGGCCGGTGTTGCTGGCTGTGGGCGTGTTGCGGTCTATGTAATTATTGACATCGAGTTTGACGATTGCGCCGCCAAGCACCGAAGGGTCCAGCGACCGCTCGCGTAATATCCCTAGCAGCAACCCGTTTTCGACAACCTGCATATCGGTGATGATGCCTTCACCGCCAGCAGTGCCCGAAGTTTCGTGGCTGTGATAACCGTAGAGCAGTTCGTTGCGCGTGCCCTCGGGGGTAATGCGATACAGGCTGTAAGCGTTGCGGTTGTTGATGTTATCCCAGCGGTTATAGACGATTTCGCCGGTTGGCAGCACCAGCGGGTCGATATCGTGACTCTGGTTAAAAGTAATCTGGCGCATTCTGTCGCCGGGAATCGCAATTGATTCATCGTAGACATGCAACGATGCCGCCAGCAGGCCGCCATCGCCGAGGTCACGATTATTCCGCGCGCTGTCTTCTTCCAGGCCTGAATAGGCCGACTTGAATTCATTCACCAATAATGTGCGATTGGTTTCCTGGCGTGTCGATGCGACGACAATCGCGATTTCATCGCTATTGTTCGGGTCTGGCAGTGGCAGGTAAGAGGCATCAAATTCGTGCGCCTCGCCTTTTTGTGCAATGAAGTCATCACTGATCACTTGCCTGAGGTTGTCGGTAACCAGGTTGTATTCCCAGATACTCCAGTATCCAACCGGGTTGTTTGGGTCGGCTTCAGGCGGGTGCATGGCAAACAGCAGGCGCAGTCCGTCCGGCGAGATTTCCAGGTTCTTTACGTCGTAGGAGGCGTTATCGCCATATATGCGCGCGGTGATATTGGTTTCGACTGCCGCGGCAGAAGCCGATACGCGCGTGTAGAGTTGCGCGCCGGGGTTAAATGCGTAGGGGTCTTCCATGTCCAGTGGCTGCAAGGGTAGCGGCCGCTTGACGTAAAAAATAGGTACTTCCAGTGAAGCAGTTTCAACCGCTACAGAGCAATTTTGTGCAACACCGGGAGACAAACCAAGTACCGCCCGCTGGATAAT
>JBATGO010000025.1:0-4199 GCA_049665845.1 Pseudomonadales bacterium
GCCCCAGCATATGTGCACCGGCAGCTGTTGCGAGGCTGCAGTTAGCGCTGGCAGCCAGCGTGTATTTTCATACTGCTTGCGGTCGTTCAGGTAGCGAATAATCAAATGGTTTTTGCGGTGGCCGTCCTGCAGGCAATTGGCTTGCCACAGGCAGTCGATATCGTCATCGCTTAAAGCGCCTTGCTCACCTTCGCTTATGCCGTGCCCGCTGCGGACCTGTTGCGCGAAGATTGACTGCCGACTCAGTTTCGACATGGCAGCGCCTGCCTTCGAAAGTAATACACGCTGCATTACGCGCAGTTTTGCCAGCTCCAGTACCATGCTGCCGTTGGTAAACGTTGCGCTTTGCAGCCCCGCGTCAAACCAGCCCGGCATCATGTCAGGCGCGTGGCGAGCCAGCAGTTCGGTTAAAACACTCGTGCCCATGTCGTGGCTCAGCGCATGCCCGCCGCGCACTCCCAGCGCGCGCCACAACTGCAATGCCGCGTCCGCCTGCTGCACCAGCGAATAGCTGTAGCCGCTTGCCGGCTTGTCGCTGAAGCCGTAGCCCGGCATATCGAATGCGACCACGCGATCGAAACATTCCTGCAGGCCGTTTATAACCTTGTAAAACGAATGCGAAGACTCAGGAAAACCGTGTAGCAACAGCAGGGTCTTTTCAGGCGCCGCGTTCTGTTCGCCAAAATCGCGATAAAAAATACGCAGCCCGCCGGGCTCAACGGTTGCAAACTCTCCGCCGTCTCGCCATATTTGCAGTGAAGTGTTCATCGTGACCTACTTTTTTGAATTCGATCGCTGGTTTGTGCGGGTGGTTTCCGCGGGATTGGTAATGTGCGCAGCAAGGCTGCCCGTCTTGCATGACACGCTGTAAATACATCCGTGTACGCTCGACGGCGGCGTCCATGCCGCCGACGGTCATGCAAGACGAGCACCCTTACTGCGCCAGCACCGATCCGGCTCTTTACCGTGTATCGGCCCTGATTCAGTTAGCTCAAGTAAAACAGGCGGCTTACGAGTCGCGCAAGCACTAATCGGCATTCTCTTTATCGGAGAAGATGCGATTAATCCACGCCCCAATATCCACCAGTTCTTGCATAACCACCTCATGCGCCATCCGGTAGGTTTTCCATTCCACCTTGTAGCCCATCGCGCCCAGTGCCTCGGCGCTGTTCTTGCCCATCGCAATCGGCACCATCGGGTCAATCTCTCCATGCGCTGCGAAAATTGGTGTGTCGAGGTTGACGCCGCTGTGCTCATCGATCGCCTCGCGGGCAAACGGCAGGTAGGTTGAAAGCGCCAGTATCCCGCCCAGCCTGTGCCTGCTGCGCAGTGCCGTGTAATAAGCGACCGCACCGCCCTGCGAAAATCCCGCGGCAATAATGTTTTGCGCGGGCACACCCGCAGTAATTTGTTCATTGACCAGGCTTTCCAGGATTTGCTGCGAATGCTGCATGCCTTCGCGATCCTGCTTTTCCTCGATACTGGTACCGCCGATGTCGTACCAGGCAGGCATCACCATGCCGCCGTTAATCGTAACCGGTCGCTTCGGTGCCTGCGGGAAAACAAAACGTATTGCCCTGTCATTTGACAGCCCCAGGTGCGGCACAACGGGCGGAAAATCGTCGGCTGTTGCACCCAGCCCATGCAGCCAGATAATGGCGTGCCGGATATCTTTCTGCTTCGAAGGGTTATGAATAACTTCGCGGCCAGTGTCGGGTTTGTTCATATTCGTGGCATTTACCTCGATAATTGTCGCGTTGTGCCGGTCTTGCCCGCACGCTGCCAGCAGCGCAGTAAACAGCGCAGCAGTAAGCCGTATAGGCCATTCATGCATTAGTGCGGTTCGGTAACGACAGTGGATTTCAGTATACGCGTAGCCAGGTGAATCTCGGTCAGGAACAGCAGCAACGCAATTATGAGCAATAGCAGCGCGATAATAAACTGCGCGGCAACCAGCTGTTCGAAGCCGAGGTTCAGCATGTCGTCGACGAACAGCGTTGCTATCAAAGCGCAAACTACCAGTGCAGATCCGGTGCAAAGCGCGATAGCGCGATTAGCCGCGCGGGCGCGTCGCATCAGCACCTTGTGTTCGCGCAGTGCATTATTGCGTCGCTGCGCGTCCTCGATACCCTGCAAGCGCCTTCGAATTACGCGTTCGCGGTCGATAATACGCCCGAGGCGACCTGACATAACATTGAGGAAGCCCGCGATACCGGCCAGCAAAAAAACCGGTGCAACGGCCAGCTGGATAATATGTGCGATGTCA
The DNA here is from genome assembly GCA_049665845.1 of Pseudomonadales bacterium. Classification (GTDB taxonomy): domain Bacteria; phylum Pseudomonadota; class Gammaproteobacteria; order Pseudomonadales; family UBA7434; genus UBA7434. The sequence goes on from JBATGO010000025.1 coordinate 2,267, forward strand.
CTGGTGTCGCCGAACAGGTTCATGGTTTTTTCAGGCCGTTTGTGTTGTTGTCGCAGCGCCGCTAGCTGATCGTGCCGGTCACGCGTACGCGCTTGCTGCCCTGTTCAACCGGCAACTTTTTCGCAGATTGCGCTTTCTTGATACGACCGTCGATGCTGTTTTTCAGTGCGATCATCAGTCCGGTCAGGATGAACGCGCCAGGTGGCAGCACCGCGAGCAAAAACTGCGGGTAGTCTGCGCTGAGAACCCAGTGCCAGTTGCGCGCCGACTCGCCGAACAGCAAATCCATATTCGCAAAAATCGCACCGGTGCCCAGCAGCTCGCGCGCAGCACCCAGCAATACCAGCACGATGCCAAAACCGATGCCCATGATCAGGCCGTCGTAGGCAGCCGCGGGCAAGGCGTGCTTGCGTGCATAACCGTCGGCGCGACCGAGGATCACGCAGTTGGTGGTGATCAGCGGCAGGAATATACCCAGTATTTCGTAGAGCTCGAAGGCAAATGCCTGCATCAGCAGCTCGGTGCAGGTAACCGCCGCGGCGATAATCATGACAAAGGCCGGCAGGCGTATTTCATCCGGTGTGACGTTGCGCACCAGCGACACGCAGCTGTTGGACGCGACCAGCACGAAAATCGTCGCCAGCCCGAGGCCAATGGCGTTCACCACCGAGTTGGTTACACCCAGCAACGGGCAGAGGCCGAGTAACTGGACCAGCGCGGGGTTGTTTTTCCACAGGCCATTTACCGTTAATTCGCGAAATTCGGACATAGTGTTGTGCTCTATTTACCCGCGGGCTGTGAAGATTCAGTGTCGGCCTGCTTCGATACCTGATCGCGCTTCTGTTGTAACAGCGTCGCGGCCAGTTGCGCGCCGTACTGCTCGTGGTATTGCAACACCCCGGCAACCGATTTCACCAGCGCACGTGGCGTGATCGTGGCGCCGGTAAACGCGTCAAAATCGCCACCATTTTTTTTGACCGTCCAGCGTGCAATGGGTGGCTTGCCCAGTCGCTTGCCATCAAAGCTGGTAATCCAGCGCGACTTGCGCAGTTCGATGCCATCGCCAAGCCCTGGCGTTTCACGGTGTTGCAGCACGCGTACACCGGCGACACTGCTGTCAGCGAGATTGATGCCGACAATGTAGCGAATATCGCCGCTGTAGCCATCGCGCGCGGTAGCAGGATAAATCAGCGCAACCGGCCGGTTTTCCCTGCTCGCCAGAAACAGCCGCTGTTCCTTGCGATGCCCCAGTGCTTCGTCAAACAACGCCATGTTGTCGGCCAGCAGGTCGTTGTCATGTCGCGTCACCGGGACGACTTCATACAGTGCGCGTAGCCGGGCTTTGCGCTGTTGTTCGTCGATATTGTCTTTGGTACCGAGAAAGGTCGCCGCGATAAGCGCAGTGCAGGCAAGCGCAAATACCCCGAGCAAAACGCCGTTGGCGCCGATCGACTTGAGCAGCGTTTTGCTGGTGCCGGTCACCGCCGCTTTGCCTTTGGCAGCATCCTGCGCGGCGGGCGTTGCTTCAGTGCCTGGTTCAGGTGTGTCCATAGGTTCGCGGTTGGGTGTAGTGATCGAGCAGCGGTGCGGCAAAGTTCATCAGCAGCACGGCGAAGGCGACGGCATCGGGGTAGTTGCCCCACTTGCGAATAATAAATACCAGCGCACCGGCACCGATGCCGAACAGCAGGCGGCCGCGGTTGGATACTGCGGAGGAGACCGGGTCTGTGACAATAAACCACGCGCCCAGCATGGTTGCCCCGCTGAATAGTTGCAGCAGTGGCGAGCCCATACTGTTGCTGGAGCCGCCGTCGTAAAAAATCGCCGACAGCAAAGCCATGCTAAGCAACATGCCAAGCGGTGCGTGCCAGGTGTAGATGCGTTTGTAGAGCAGAAACAGGCCACCGAGCAGAAAGCCGAGGTTGGCCCACTC
>JBATGO010000026.1:0-2198 GCA_049665845.1 Pseudomonadales bacterium
CTGACCCCAATTCTGCTAGATCAAATGTGTCAGGGGTAGTGCTGTCTGGTCGATGACCTTGCGCAGCACAAAGCTTGAGTGCACGCCGGTCACGCCCTCGATCCGGGTAAGCTTGCCGAGCAAAAAAGCCTCGTACCGGGCCATGTCGGGTAGCACTGCCTTGAGCAGGTAATCAGCGGCCTGGCCGGTGACAATACTGCATTCCACCACTTCCGGCATGGCGCTCACCTCAGTCTCAAAATTGGCGAAGCGCTCGGGCGTATGGCGATCCATGCTGATGCTGATCATCGCGGTCAGCGACAGCCCCAGCGCCTGCTGGTCGAGCAGGGCAACCTGCGCGCGGATTATGCCGTTTTCCTCGAGTCGCTTCACCCGCCTTGCGCACGGCGTAGGCGAAAGTCCAACCGCTTCGGCGAGTTCGAGATTACTGATGCGCGCATCGCGCTGCAGTTGCTCGAGTATGCGGCGATCGATACGATCGAGGTGAATGGTGTCTTTGTGCATGGGTCTTGCTGGTGCTCTTTCATATCACGCCAGAACATTTTGGCAGTCAAGGCTCTAATAATCCATAATATTGGTTAAATAAACCAAAATATAAGAAATATTTAGCTATATCGATTAGTTTTTAGCGAAATGAGGCTAAAAAAGCGATATTTCGCTACACCGGGACGCCTATACTCTGTGGCCGGACCTGTACCACCTGTCTGCTCGGCGGGCGCCGAACAGCACAAAAAGCGAAACCAGCATCATGCGACGAAATTTCACTCACACCAAGTACCGACCCCATTTGCCGGTTCAGTTACGCGACCGCACCTGGCCCGATCACGTCATCGAGCACGCGCCCCAATGGTGCAGTGTTGACCTGCGCGACGGCAACCAGGCCCTGATTGAGCCGATGACGGTAGCGCAAAAGCTGCGTCTGTTCGATTTGCTGGTGCGGGTCGGCTTCAAGCAGATTGAAGTTGGCTTTCCGGCGGCCTCGCAAACCGATTTTGATTTCGTGCGCGAAATTATCGAGCGCGACCTGATCCCGCAGGACGTCACCGTGCAGGTGCTGGTGCAGGCGCGTGAAGAGCTTATCGCGCGCACTTATGAATCGTTGCGCGGCGTGCACAGGGCAATCGTGCACGTGTACAACTCGACTTCTACGGTGCAGCGCGAAAAAGTGTTCGGGCTCGACCAGGCTGGTATCAGGCAAATCGCCGTGCAGGGTGCCAAATGGGTGCAGGAATACGCCGCGAAACAACCTGGCAGCGAGTGGATGTTCCAGTATTCACCCGAAAGTTTTACCGGTACCGAAATCGATTATGCAATTGACGTGTGCAACGCGGTAATCGATGTCTGGCAGCCAACGCCGGATAACAAGGCGATCATCAACCTGCCGGCGACGGTAGAAATGACCACGCCAAACGTGTACGCCGACCAGATCGAATATTTTGGCCGCAAGGTGAAGCGCCGCGATGCCATTGTGCTCAGCCTGCACACGCACAATGATCGCGGTTGTGCGGTTGCTGCCGCAGAGCTTGCAGTGCAGGGCGGCGCCGATCGCGTTGAAGGTACCTTGCTCGGCAATGGCGAACGCACCGGCAACATGGATATCGTGACGATGGGTATGAACATGTACAGTCGCGGTGTCGACCCCGAACTCGACTTTTCCAACATTGACGAAATTATCCAGGTGGTCAAGGCAGTCACCAACCTGCCGGTGCATCCACGCCATCCCTACGCGGGTGAACTGGTATTCACGGCTTTTTCCGGTAGTCACCAGGATGCGATCAAGAAATCGCTGGCGAAGCAGCGAGACGACCAGCCCTGGGATGTGGCCTATTTGCCCATCGATCCCGCTGATCTCGGTCGCTCCTACCAGGAAGTCATCCGCATCAACAGCCAGTCTGGCAAGGGCGGCATAGCCTATGTGTTAGAGCAGGCGCACGGCCTGCATTTGCCGCGCTGGCTGCAGATCGATTTCAGCAGTGTTGTGCAAAGACACGCCGAGTCATCGGAAAGTGAGGTTTCGCCGGCGGAAATCTGGCAATTGTTCCAACAACACTATCTTCAACAGCAGCACCCGCTGTCGCTGAGGTCATTCAGTGTCCGCCATGAGCATAGCCGCGATCATCTCGCCGCAGTATTAATGAATGGCAATACGGAGCTGGTGGTGAATGCCGAGGGCGCCGGTGTGGTCGAGTCGTGTGTTT
>JBATGO010000027.1:0-2522 GCA_049665845.1 Pseudomonadales bacterium
AGCGACCTCGTCAATATCGATGCGATCTTTGTCGCCGCGGAAGACGTGCTCTACGATGTCCGCAATACCATCAAGAAAATCGATCTGGGCGGATACACGCTGGCCGTTAAATCCTTTCGCAAACCGCGCTGGCCGCAATCACTTATCTATGCACGCTGGCGTGCGTCGAAAGCCGAACGCTCATTTAAAAATGCCCTCGCGCTGCTTGAGCGCGGTATCGCTACGCCGGAACCAGTTGCCTTTATAAAAACCATTTCACGCGGCAAGCTGAACCGCAGCTATTACATTGCGCGCTTCCATGCACACGAAAGTTCGCTGGCACCGCTGTTGCAGAAAGCCGGCGATACAAGCCTCCCAAACAGCGAACGCAGTGCGGCATGTGCCGACTTGCAGGCTTTCGTGGAATTCAGCTACCAGATGCATGAAGCCGGCGCATTGCACCGCGACCACAACGCAGGCAATACGCTGGTGAGTCGCGATGGCAATGGCAATGGCAATGGCAATGGCAAAAATAATTGTCGAATCAGTTTTGCGATCATCGATATCAATCGACTGGTATTCAGGAAACTCGGGCTGCATGCCCGACTGAACAATTTCGTAAGGCTCACCGATAACGAAACTGTATTGCGGCTTATCGCGAGACACTACGGGGCAGTTTCAGGTAATAATCCGGATAAATGCGAGCGCCTTCTGTTCAGGTTAAAGCGCAGGCACTTGCAAAAACTTGCGCTGAAGAAACAATTAAAACAACTCGTTGGCCGAGGCAACTGAGTCCATGCACGACGATCCGCGCTATCCCTGGGACATGCATTCCGACCAGCCACATGTACTGCGCGACCCCAGTTTCAAGCGTGGCCTGTACCTGCGCGGCGCCTGGGGTTCGATAAAAACTGCACTTACCGCGCTCGCACTTCCGCTGTTACTGCCGCGCATGGCAGCAATACCGCGCACCCAGCGTAATGCCCGCAGCGCTGCTATCGGCCTTTGCGTGAATCCGGTTACAACCGTGCCCGAAAGCTGCGCTGTACCGGATACAGCGCTGGTATCGATGGTTGCAGAACTCGGCGTTGCATCGCTGCTGATTCGCCTGCCGCTGGCCGATATAGACAATCTTGAACGCTATGCACAGTTCGCTGCCTTGTTCGATAAGCGCAAGCTTGTTTTTAATGTGCTGCAGGATCGGCGCCATATAGAAAACGCTGCACTGCTGGAAGACAGTTTGCGCAAAATTTTCCTGCACTTTGGCGACGCCTGCAGGCATTTCATCATTGGCAACGCAGTTAACCGCCGCAAGTGGGCATTTGTGTCGCTGGACGAGTATTTTGATTTTTTTCATGTTGCGCAAAGACTTCGCGACCGGGAATTTCCCACACTGCAACTTGTGGGCGGCGCGATCATTGATTTTGAACTGCCCAATTTCGCTCGCGCGCTATGGCATCGTCACCCTGCCCGTTACGATGCTACCGCAGCACTACTCTACGTTGACCGGCGCGGCGCCCCGGAGAATCGCCAGTTCGGCTGCGACCTGCTGGCCAAGCTGCGCTGGTTTCATGCACTTGTAGCCAGCTCAAAAAAAAGCGGCGGCAAACTGTGGGTCACGGAAATAAACTGGCCCCTGCGCGGCACTGAGCCATGGGCACCGGCAACCGGTGATTGTATGGTCGACGAAGACGAGCAGGCACGTTTTCTGGCCCGCTACTTTTTGCTGGTGCTCGCCAGCGGCAAGGTGCAGCAATGTTTCTGGCACCAGCTGCTGGCGCCGGGCTATGGGCTGGTCGACAATCGCGGCGATACGCTGCGCAAACGCAAGGCCTACTATGCATTCAAAACGCTCTGCAAGCTGTTTGATGGGTGCACCGTGGATGCCTTTCAGGAGCGACACGATGGCAGCTGCCAGCTCGATGCCCACGGCCCACAAGGCGCGGTGCGTGCGCTGTGGGTAAAAAATTCTACCAGCGAACCACCCGACAATGCGCAAAGCAACGCAGGCATCGGCATGCAAACGACTGCAACGCGAGACGAGTTCGAATACAGCCTGAACCTTTGCGGTAATCAATGCGAAAAATTATCCGGGCCCTGCGTAATTCTGGGTGCAGACGTCATTTACCTGTTAAAGACGCCAAGCGAACCCGGCAATGAATAACCCCGATATCCGCCTGATTCTCGGCAACTCCGGCAAACGCTTTTCCGGCGTAACCTCAACTATGCTGCAGGTTTTGTCGGTCCAAAGCCGGCGCGTTGGCACCGCTATCCTCGGCGCGCACCATGTTCCCGCAGGCTATCCCACGCTGGGCTTTTTCGATTTCGTGCGCCTTGCTCGTAAGCCGCTTCCCGATGGCAGCTGGCGCGTTTTTCATGCCAGGCGCAACGATGAAATGATCCAGGCCCTGCTGGCCACAAAACTGTTCGGCGCAAAAATAAAAATTGCTTTCACTTCTACCGCGCAGCGCGAACACAGTGGTTTCAGTCGCTGGCTTATGCAGCAGATGGATGCAGTAATAACCACCAGTAGTGCAGCGGCG
>JBATGO010000028.1:0-4244 GCA_049665845.1 Pseudomonadales bacterium
TGTCAAAGCGGCCTGGTACTGCAGGGCAAGATAAAACCCGACCAATGCCCCCTGTTTGGCAAACAGTGTCGACCCGACAAACCGCTCGGTGCCACCATGGTTTCGAGTGAAGGCGCCTGCGCCGCCTATTATCGCTATGCTGCCAACTAGCAAGGCAAAACGATGAGCCAGTTCAGCTGCCCCGTCGACAATGACAACAACGACATTATCACCATGGCCCACGGCAGTGGCGGCCGATTGACGCGTCAGTTAGTTGAAGACGTTATCAAACCTGCACTGGGCAATGCACGTCTCGACCCCCTGGAAGACGCGGCGATTCTGCAGCAATTCGCGCAAACTGCGGTAATGACCACCGACAGCTACGTCATATCGCCTATTCGATTTCCCGGTGGTGACATTGGCAAGCTGGCGGTATGTGGAACGGTGAACGACCTGGCCATGATGGGGGCAAAACCGCTTTATTTGTCGCTGGCGTTTATTCTGGAAGAGGGGTTGGACATTAGTGAGTTTGCGGCAGTCGTTGCAAACATAGCCCAAACCGCCCAGGCCGCTAATGTAGCGATTGTTACCGGTGACACCAAGGTCGTTGAAAAAGGCAAGGGAGATAAAATATTTATCAATACCACGGGTATTGGCAGCAGGGAAAACGCCTGCAAAATTGGCACCGGTGCAATACGACCAGAAGACAAGATTATTGTGAGCGGTGATATCGGTCGGCACGGGGTCGCAGTGATGGCGGCGCGTGATCCGAAGGCTTTCGATACGGCGGTAATTTCCGATATTGCCTGTTTAAACCATGTGGTCAGCGCGCTATTGGAAGAAGACATCGATATTCATTGCATGCGCGACTTAACCCGCGGCGGGCTTGCCAGCGCATGCATCGAACTGGCGCAGTCATCCTCCTTGCAGTTTGAGTTGGAGGAAACTGTGATACCGGTCGATGAGTCTGTGCAGAGTGTATGCGATGTACTCGGATTGGACCCGCTCTACATTGCCAACGAAGGGCGCTTCGCGCTGATTATTCCCGGGGCTTTCGTTGAGCGCGCACTTGCAGTGTTGGCTCGTTTCGATAACTGTAAGGCAGCATGCGTTATTGGCGCGGTTACTCAAGGCAAACGTGGCTGGACAACATTGCGCAATGCCTATGGGGTCCGCCGCAAGCTGGATCTACTCGCCGGAGACCAGCTGCCGCGTATTTGCTAGCGCAGCGTTATCGGCATGGGCGCTGGTGCGGCACAATTCAGCAAAGCAGGCCGATTAAAGCAGGCCGATTAACGACTGGTTCATGCTTGCATCTGCTTACTTTACATAAAACAACAACTAACGCGACGCAAGTTTTGCTTCGGTATCCAGTACTACCTGTGTCATGCGCAACAGGCTGTCCGGGTTCAGTGACATCGACTCGATACCCTGCTCAACCAGCCACTCGGTAATTTCGGGAAAATCAGAGGGCGCCTGGCCACAAATGCCGATATATTTGCCGGCTTTTTTACACGCCACAATCGCCATTTCCATCATTTTCAATACAGCCTCATTACGCTCGTCTCCGCCCTGCATGCCGGCATCCCGGTCCATACCGAGAGTTAACTGTGTGAGATCGTTGGAGCCGATTGAAAAGCCATCGCAGCGCTCCAGGAATTGATCGGCAAGCAATGCGTTAGCCGGTATCTCGCACATGATCATCACCTTAAGGCCATTTTCACCGCGTTTCAGGCCCTCCTCCGCCAGCAGCCCGAGCACCTCTTCCTGCTCGTGCAAGGTGCGCACAAATGGAATCATGATATTGACGTTATCGAGCCCCATTTCTTCCCGCACCTTCTTGATGGCGACGCACTCCAGCGCAAAACTGTCGTGAAAGGCCTTCGACGGATACCGATACGCGCCGCGAAAACCGATCATCGGGTTGTCTTCAGTTGGCTCGTACAAACTGCCGCCGAGAAGCGATCTGTATTCATTGGATTTGAAGTCGCTCATGCGCACAATGACGGGCTTCGGATAAACCGCTGAGGCAATCGTCCCCACTCCTTCAGTTAAACGTCGCACATAAAAATCAGCCGGGCTGTCGTAACCGGCCATTTTTTCGTGAATTTTCTTACGCAGGTCACGATCGAGCTTGTGATAGTCGAGTAATGCATGGGGGTGTACGCCAATCGAATTATTGATAATAAATTCAAGACGCGCCAGGCCAACACCGTCGTTAGGGAGCTGCGAAACCTTGAAGGCGATATCGGGATTGGCAAGATTAAGCATGATTTTGGTTTTTGGCTTGCCCAAACCACTTAAATCAATTTCTGCTTTATTGAACGAAAGCTCGCCCTGGTAAATTCTGCCGACATCGCCCTCGGCACAAGACAGGGTGACTGTCTCGTTCTCAGCGATGGCGACCGTGGCATCACCACAGCCCACCACGGCCGGTATACCGAGTTCCCGGGCAATAATCGCTGCATGGCAGATACGCCCACCACGATTGGTGACGATGCCGCTGGCGATTTTCATGATCGGCTCCCAATCGGGGTCGGTCATGTCGGTTACCAGGATATCGCCCGGCTTGACCTCGTTGATTTGTTCCGCACTGAGAATTACCCTGGCCTTTCCCGTAGCAATTTTTTCGCCAACGGCCTTGCCTTCAGCAATGACTTCACCCGTTTCGTTGAGCGTATAAACCTCCTGTATCAGGCTGCTCCGTTGTGACTGCACGGTTTCAGGACGCGCCTGCACAATGAACAGCTCGCCGGTAACACCGTCTTTCGCCCACTCAATATCCATTGGTCTGTCTTTCCCCGCCTTGCGGGAATAGTGCTGCTCAATCGTCACTGCATATTTTGCAAGTGTCAGGACGTCCTCATCGTCGATGCAAAACGCATTTTGCGCACCCAGGCTGACATCGACATTGAGCGTCGATAATCCGGCCGAGGCGTCGTCGCTGTAGACCATCTTGATTTTCTTGCTGCCCAATCGGCGCTTGATGATGGGTCGATACCCGGAAGCCAAAGTGGGCTTGAAAACATAGAATTCATCCGGGTCGACTGCGCCCTGCACGACGTTTTCGCCCAAACCATAGGCACCGGTAATGAAAACAACGTCCCTGAATCCGGATTCGGTATCCAGGGTAAAAATAACGCCTGCGGCACCCTTGTCGGAGCGCACCATCTTTTGCACGCCAATGGACAAGGCTACGTCCATATGGGCGAAACCTTTATCGACACGGTAGGATATTGCGCGGTTGGTAAACAGCGATGCAAAAACGCGCTTGCAGGTGCGTAACAACTGTTTTTCACCACAAATATTGAGGTAGGTTTCCTGCTGCCCGGCGAAAGAGGCATCGGGTAAATCCTCTGCCGTTGCAGAACTTCTCACCGCGACGTCAATTTCCCGGCCTTCGCTTTCACAAAGCGCCCGATACGCGGCAACTATTTCAGCTTGCAGGTCTTCAGGCATTTTAGCTTCGCCAACCCATCTGCGAATTTTTTCGCCAGCCTCCGCCAGGCGATCGACATTGGCGCTGTCGAGTGCCTGCAGCTCCGCGACTATTTTTTCCTGGAGATTATTGCTGCTGATGTAATGACGATAGCCATCAGCGGTAGTAGCGAATCCGTTGGGTACCTTGACCCCCTGGCCAGACAGCTCGCGGTACATTTCACCTAGTGATGCATTTTTCCCGCCTACCAGTGGCACATCGTCAATTCCAAGCTCATCGAAACGTTTTATAAATTTTAATTTAGACATTGCGCTTCCCCAGAAGATTGCTTGAATCAGTGCGATGATCGTTTACGCATGGCAGGCCCGTTGGGACCCGGCCCACTATAAACAATTGGCTACGGGAAATCGATAATCGGGAAAAAATGGAGAGGTGCCACACTGCGGGAGAGCGTGTTTATAGTAGCGGCTTGAGCAAACTGGATGCTTCTGGGCAGAACTTAACAATAAATTTATTATTTTCTTGCCAGTTTGTGCGCAACGCCTGTCAGTACACCGCCTAGGACAAGCAGCGCCCAATAAGGCAACGGCACATTTTCGGACGTGAGCGGCAGGCCAACCATGCCATCAGCTACTGGCCACAAAGCTCCTGACTGGGCGCCAGGCTTGTGCGATTGGCTACCAATTCTGGCGTCAAAATAAATGAATTCTCCCGCAGGATGCTCGACATCAGTCCAATAATTGAAATTTGTATTATCAATATTAGTGAACAATGCTTTATTGCCTTCGGGATCGGGCGCATTGTCAATGCCGTCAAGGCTGGCAGC
>JBATGO010000029.1:0-3095 GCA_049665845.1 Pseudomonadales bacterium
GTTCAGGTAGAGCTTGAGTGATTTCGACTCGACAATATGTGCAGAACCTGCATCGACCCGGAAACGCGCAGAGGCAAACTGCGGCTGCCCTTTTAAGGTGAGCCAGGAAACTTCAAAACAGTGCCAGTAATCGGCGCCAGACATGGCCGGCAACACATTCTGCTCAGGACAATCCAGCGTGGCGCGATAGGCTTTGCGCTCGAAAGGCTGCAATATCGCGGGATCATAGGCACGCGCGTAATCGCTGCGCTCACCTAAAGAGGAACTTGCCGCGTAAGCGTTTTGCTTTTCACCCTTGTCACTGTTCATTGCTTCTGCGTCTTTCCTGCTTTAAACATTTATCAGGTGCGCAGCTTTTCCGCACGCGTGAGCAGGTACATCGACGCGCTGGCGCCCAGCACAACAAACACGGTTAACATAAAGTACGACACACCGAGCGGCACATCACTAACACCCAGAATGCCATAACGAAAGCCGATGACCATATAAAGTATGGGGTTGGCCAGCGACACACTGGCCCAGAAATCGGGCAACAGGTCGACTGAATAAAATACACCGCCCAGGTAAATCATCGGCGTGAGAATAAACGTTGGAATGATCGATATATCGTCGAAGTTGTTGGCGAAGATCGCGTTAATAAACCCCAGCAGGGAAAAAACCACCGCCGTCATCAGCACCATGCTGATGGTCACCGCCCAGTTGGTTACCTTAAGTTCTGTAAAAAACAGTGCCAGCACTGTGACGATACCGCCAACTGCAAGCCCGCGCAGGACACCGCCGACCACGTAACCGGCCAGGATAGTGGCCTCCGCAGTTGGCGATACCAGCAGTTCGGCAACATTGCCCTGGAACTTGGTGCCAAAAAAGGATGAGACCACATTGCCATAGGAATTCTGGATAATCGCCATCATGATCAGGCCTGGCACGACAAACTGCATGTAGTCGTAGCCACCCATTTCGCCAATACGCGAGCCGATCAGGCTGCCGAAAATCACGAAGTACAGCGCAATGGTGATTGCCGGCGGCACCAGCGTTTGTACCCAGATGCGCATAAAGCGGCGTATCTCTTTCACGACGATGGTCTTGAACGATGTCATTTGCAGTGCCATGTTCACTTTACGGGCACTCATTGTGCTTCTCCGGTTTTCGCCGCGGTTCTCGCGCTGTGCCCAGTAACTGCACCCGGCTGTATGGCGGCCGCCCGCGCAGCATTGATATCGTCCTGCGCATTCAACAGGTTCACAAACATTTCTTCCAGCCGGTTGGCCTTGTTACGCATGCTGGTTACTTCAATACCTTCATCATCGAGCAGTTCAAATACTTTATTCAGCGACTGGCTCTTCTCCACTTCGATCTCAAGCGTGTGTTCGTCGACAACGCGCACGGTAAATTCGCCCAGCGCCACCGGCCCGCCCAGCGTGTTGCGTGTATCGAACACGAACACTTCGCGGGTGAGCTTGCGCAGCAACGCCTTCATGCTGGTGCATTCGATAATTTCGCCTTCGTCGATAATCGCAATATTGCGACACAAACTCTCGGCTTCTTCAAGGTAGTGCGTGGTCAGGATAATCGTGGTGCCGGCCTTGTTTACCTCGGTTAAAAAATCCCACATGGAGCGGCGCAGCTCGATATCCACACCAGCAGTGGGCTCGTCGAGTACCAGTAATTCCGGTTCATGTACCAGCGCGCGGGCAATCATCAGGCGACGCTTCATGCCACCCGATAAATTGCGCGATACTTCGTTGCGCTTTTCCCAGAGGTCGAGCTTGCGCAGGTATTTTTCAGCGCGCTCGCAGGCCAGCTTGCGCGGCAGGCCGTAGTAGCCACCCTGGGTTACGATAATGTCGAACACTTTTTCAAACTGGTTAAAGTTGAATTCCTGCGGCACCATGCCAAGGCATTGCTTGGCAACGGAAAAATCCTCGTCGATATCGTGACCCATAATCGACACAGTGCCCGACGATTTGCTGACCAGCGAAGTCAGGATGCCGATGGTGGTCGACTTGCCCGCACCATTGGGGCCGAGCAGCGCGAAGAAATCACCGCGTTCAACATGCAGATCAATACCCTTGAGTGCCTCAAAGCCATTGGCGTAAATTTTTGCCAGCCCTTTTATCTCGAGCGCTGCTGTCATATTCTGCTCATCTCGTTAGCCGTTCTACGGATGTTAATGTCGATGTTGATCTGCTTCGCGGCCGACCTTGGCCCGCTACGTACAAACCGCCTATGGTAACACCACCGCCCGCCTCGCCCGCACTGCTCGCCGAGGCACGTGAATTTCTCGCAGGCTTTCGCTCATTGCAACTGGCCACGGCCAACGTACAGGGAGAACCACTGGCCAGCTACGCGCCCTATGCATTACTCGCCAACGGATCGTTCGGACTGTTGCTGAGCGATCTCGCCGCGCACACGGCCAACCTGCGGGCTAATCCGCGCGCCTCGCTGCTGTGCATAGCGCCCGAGGCTGCCAGTGAAGAGATCTTTGCCCGCAAACGCCTGGTATTGCAGTGCAGCGCTGTGATGTTTGGCCCGGGCGAGGCACAGCGCGAGCAGGTGGTCACCGCCCTTGCGCAGCGCTTCGGCGCTACGGTTATGCAGCTGGCCAGCCTGCCCGACTTTCACGGCGTGGTGCTTAAGCCGCTCACTGCCAATTACGTTACCGGCTTTGCCCGCGCGCAGGCTTTACCGGTAAGCGGTCTGTACGCACCCACTGCGCCTGAGCCCGAATAAATCACACGCTAAAAAATCACGCCCGAATTCCTCTTGGCGTGACAATGCCCACCACCAGCTACGGTCCGCCAGCGCGAATTACTGCCAGCTATAGCGCACTTCGCCAAGTAAAGTGCGCGGCCTGCCGGGAAAATAACGGTCACCGCTGAACTGCGTGAAATCGGCGCGCTCGGCATAGCGCACATCGGTCGCATTAATCAGGCGCAGGATAAAACCCCAGTCACCGCTGGACCAGCCGCCACGCAGGTTGAGGTAGTCGTGCCCCGGATAGCGATGCGCGTTTTCCGGGTCAGTGTAATAGCGCGATACATGCACGCCCTGCAACTCCAGCCAACTGTGCCGATTCGGATGCCAGCGTACGAAAG
>JBATGO010000030.1:0-35417 GCA_049665845.1 Pseudomonadales bacterium
CGCCCAGTATAAAAAGCCGATGCCAAGGATCACCGCACCCAACAGGTAGAGCGGTCCGAACATACGCGTGACAAAAGGCAACAGCGTCACCACAAACATAATGATCGTATAAAGCAGGATATGCAGACGGGTGTAGCGGTCGCCGTGTGTGACCGGCAACATCGGGATATCAGCCTTGGCGTAGTCTTCGCGCCGCGCCACCGCGAGCGCCCAGAAGTGCGGCGGTGTCCAGGCAAATATAATCAGCACCAGCAACAGCGCGTGGCCGTGCACTTCGCCGGTTACCGCAGTCCAGCCCAGCAGCGGTGGCGCAGCCCCTGCCAGCCCGCCGATCACAATGTTCTGCGGCGTGGCGCGTTTTAACAGGCAGGTGTAGATAACGGCATAACCGATCAGCGCCGCAAAGGTAAGCCAGGCGGTAAGTGCATTGACAAAGGCAAACAGCAGGCCCATGCCCACTGCACCCAGGCTTGCACTGAACAACAGTGCCTGCGCATCGCCAACGCGACCCTTGGCTACCGGGCGATTGCGTGTGCGCTGCATCAGCAAATCGATGCGCTTGTCGACCACATGATTGATCACCGCCGCGGAGCAGGCGCACAGCGCGATGCCCGCATTGCCGGCCAGCAGTACCACCAGCGGCACCATGCCATCGGTGGCGAGGAACATGCCGACCAGCGTAGTCAGGATCATCAGCGCGACTACGTTGGGCTTGCAAAGCTCGAGGTAGTCGCGCCAGCGAGGTCGTGTTATCGAAGCCGCCGCAGTGGGAGTTGTGCTCATGAAAATTCCGATCTTAGCTGGCGGGCCCGCGATGACTTTCAGTGCCGGCGCTAAACAGGCGATAGTAAAGCCCCAGCAGTGCGGCGGCGAGCAGCGCGCCGACTGCATTGTGCGCCACCGCCACATAAAGTGGAAGCGCAAAAACCACATTGCTGATGCCGAGACTGACCTGCAGCGCGAGCAGCACGAGCAGCAGTTTGGCGAAGCGCCCTGGCCCGGCGGCGTCAATGTGCCACAAGCGCGTCACAAGCCACAGCAGCACCGCAGTCACCACCAGCGCGCCGATCCTGTGACTGAAATGAATCGCGGTGCGCGCGGCGCTGTCCATCACGCCGCCAAGATAATTCGGGCCGATATGCTGCGCAAAATCAAAGCCCTGCGCGAAATCCATGTGCGGCCACCAGGAAGTCTGGCAGCGCGGAAAATCGGGGCATGCCAGCGCCGCGTAGTTTGAGGTGGTCCAGCCGCCCAAAGCAATTTGCAAGGCTACGACAACAAGCGCGCACAGCGCGAGCGGCTTTAACGCCTGCACACTTTGCAAAGTGGGGGCATCGAGTTGCCAGCGAGAATTGGCCAAACGCAAACTCAGCAAAGCCAGTAGTGAAAACGTTGTGAAACCGCCGAGCAAATGTGCGGTAACGACCTGCGGCCAGAGCTTCAACGTAACCGTCCACATGCCGAATAAGCCCTGCACAATCACAATGACGAGCAGTGCCAATGGCAACCCGAACGGGTAGTCGCGATTGCGGTGGGCAAAACGCTGGCGCAGTGCAACGACCAGCAGTGCGATGCAGAACAGGCCGAGACTCGACGCGAGCAGGCGGTGCACCTGCTCGGGCCAGGTCTTGTCGTGTTCCACCGGCGTGTCGGGAAACTTCGCGTTGGCAATAGCGACCTCTTCGGCATCGCTGGGCCAGAGAATATGGCCGTAACAAACCGGCCAGTCGGGGCAGCCGAGCCCGGCGTCGACCAGTCGCGTAAAGGCGCCGAGCATCACGACGCACATGGCAAATATCGTCGCGGCGGTCGCCAGGTAAAATCCGGGCTTGCGATAGCGCTGCTCCATCAGCGCTGCCCCGAAAACTTCAGCAGGTGTTTGAGGTCGGCGAGCATCGCATTGCCATCGTGCTCGTCGAGGTAGTACATCATCGCCCAGCCATCGGGGTCGACGATAAAGAAACGCGCCTGCTCACCGCTATCTGCGCGCAGCACGGGTTGCAGCGAAGCAACCGCACTCGCGTCGCTATAAACTATGCGCCTGAGCAAGCTGTGCTCCGTGTTAACCATATGATTGAACGCTTCACTGCCAACTGCCGCTTGCGCCGCAGGCCCAGCCAGCAACACGCGTTGCACGCGGTTTGCATTCTTATCAAGCCGGATATGCAACTGGCGGGTCAGGTAGAGCGCCTCGCTGCAGCGTTCCGCACAGTCGTCGAATGCTGGCACGACCAGGGTCCATTTGTTTCGCCAGGGCGATTCGACAAGCAGCTGCGCGCCGCCTTCGGCATCAAGCACCGACAATTTACCTAGCTGCTCGTGCAACTGCAGCGGCGGGCTCAGCAGCACACCATGGTTTTTACTGCCTATCTGCATCTGCCCGGTTTGCACCAGGTAATAACACACACCGGCAATCGCCATCAGGCCGAACGGCAGCAGCCACAGCACAAGCAACTTGATGCGATTGGCCCTGATCTGGGCCGGCGATAAACTGGACGCGCTTTGATTCATACTTTTCAGGAGCAGGTATCAGGGAATGTTTCTGGACTGGGCCGGCACTGTTAACCGCCAACCCCGCTTCAGGCGTTACCGGGTCCCGGCGCAATTCGCTTTAACGAAGCGAACACGCCGCAAAGCAGCAGGGCCAGCGACATGGCAAACCACTGCACCGCGTAGCCTGTATGTTTTGCCGGCCGCGTATTGACTGCCGGCCAACGCACGGTAAGCGCGCCGGGCTGGTCCGCCTCGATGCGCAATACGTAAGGGTAAAGGTCCCGCTCAAGTAGCGCCGCAACCCGATCGACATCAATGTATTGTACGCGCAGCGGCCATGCTCCAGACCAGTCGTCTGCTGCCAGCAAAACCGGTTTACCGGCGGGAATATACACACTGGCAAGAATTTCTACACTGCCAATCTGTGCGGGAAGGCCTGGCACACTGCGATCCGGCGCGCCGGGCAACCAGCCGCGATTGACGAGGAAGCTATCGCCACTATCGGTCAGAAATGGTTGCAGCAGTTGGTAGCCAACGCGCCCGTCGAGAACCTGGTTGTCCAGCAACAGGCTGCGATTGGCAAGAAATTCGCCCCGCAGCAGAACACGGCGAAACGCGGCACGCTCAGGCGACGACAATGCGCGCAATGTTGCAGGATACAGCGGAGGCTCGCTGCGCTGCTGCTCATAGCGCGCCAGTAAGGCACGCTTTTCTTCCGCTCTTTCCAGTTGCCAGAAACCCAGTCGCAACAATACCGGCAACAGGATTAACACGAACAACCAGACTTTCCAGTTGGCGTCGAAGTGGTAAGCTGGTCTAATCACTGCTCGCCTGCATGCATTACCCGCCGCAACTTCGCCCGCAGAGGCCGCAATTCATGTTAATTAAAACAATCATCCTTATCCTGTTGCTGGGCCTGATCATCAGTCTCGCCAGCGGCCTGGTGTTCCTGTTCAAGGATGTCGGTACGACGCGGCGCACGCTGCATTCGCTGGGCGTAAGGATCACACTGGCCGCCATGTTGTTGGCTACCATCGTATACGGGTTTATGTCGGGGCAACTGGGCGTCGGTGCGCCCTGGGATGCACGCAAATTCAGCAGCGCATCACAGGTCGAGCGAGCAGCGGGAGCGGAACCTGCTGCGCTAGATGATGTAAACAAAAATAAACAGGCAAACCCAGACGACGTCAACGAAGTGCCAGTACCATGATGCCGCTTCAAAACCGAATGCGTCATCGTGTGAAAAGTGGCCCTTGATCGCGCGCAGCAACATGATTGCCAGCATGGTCATACCGAGAAACACGTGGAAGCCGTGGAAGCCGGTCAGCATAAAGAACGTAGTTCCGTAAATTCCGCTGTCCAGCGTCAAACCCAGTTCGGCGTACGCGTGGTGATACTCTTCAAACTGCACAACAAGAAATATCAACGCCAGCACCACGGTAACTGCCAGCCAGTTAATAAACTTTTTCCGGTTGTTGTCTTTAAGGCCGACATGCGCCATGTGCACCGTGACGGATGACGACAGCAGGATGATGGTATTCCACAACGGCAGCCAGCCGAACAGGCCGCTGTGCGAATCACTCAGGTACATGCTGCGCCCTTCACCGGCACCCACGAATGCAGCTTTCGCACCGTTCACAACCTGGTCCGGCGTTTCCAGAATCGGCCACGCAAAGCGATAGTTTTCCCACAGCAGGTGAATAAACTGCCCCTTGTCGCCCTCACCGCCTAACCACGGCCCGGCAAAGTTGCGCACGTAAAACAGTGCGCCGAAAAATGCGCCGAAGAACATTACTTCGGAGAAAATAAACCAGCCCATACCCCAGACGTAGCTGCGCTTGAGCTGCGCACTGTTCAGGCCCTGCATGTTTTCGGCAATGGCCTGTTTGAACCAGTAAAACAGTGTTGTCGTGAGCACCGCAAAGCCGGCCAGCAATACGTAACGGCCGGCGCCGCTCTCACCGGCTGAGATTTCGTTGATAAAAGTGCCCGCGCCAAACACGAACAGGAACAGGCCCACGGTCGCAACAATAGGGAAGGCCGATTGATCGGGAACGTAATAATGTTCGTATCCGTCTGCTGTTTTGCCTGTCATCTTTTATTTCTCCGCTGGCTCCTGAATCAACTCAGGGGCAGTAACTGCAATTAATAAGGGCCGTTGAGGGCAACAACCGGCCGCCCGCTACCAGTTTGTTGCTGTTCTTCAGATCGCAGCGCACTAAGCCCTGGTTCGATCGCCTCGCCATCGCCGGTCACATCGAACAGCGTGTACGACAGCGTGATAGTGTGCACGTTGGCCGGCACCTCGCGATCGACGATAAAGCTCAGCGGCATATCAATGGCTTCGCCACCATCAAGCACCTGGCGGTTAAAGCAGAAGCACTCGGTTTTGTGAAAATAGGTCGCCACCTTGCCGGGCGATACACTGGGAATCGCCTGCGCCACCATGCGCTCGCCGCGCGGGTTGCGCGCAAAAAACGTCGTATTCACCTGCTCGCCAGGATGAACCTTGAGCTTGAATACCTCGGGGCGAAATTCCCAGGGCATGCCCTCGTTGTTGGTCGCGATAAACTGTACCGTGACCGAGCGCGATGTATCGACCAGTTCAGCTGCCGGTACGTAGGCTTCGGTATTGGTTTTGCCATTCAGGCCGGTTATCGCACAAAAGGCGTCGTACAGCGGCACCAGCGCAAAGCCGAAAAAGAACATGCCGACAACCACCAGCACCGATCGGGTGATGGTCTTGCGGGTACCGCTTTGCAACGATTGCTCGTTCATTGCCCTGTGCTGCCTGCCGCCTTATTTGATCGCCGGCGGCGTGGTGAACGTGTGATAGGGCGCCGGAGACGGAAGTGTCCATTCCAGCCCCTCAGGGTTTTCCCAGACTTCGTCGGTGGCTTTCTGGCCGCCACGAATCGTCTTGATGACGATATAAAGGAAGAACACCTGGCTGAAACCGAACAGGAACGCGCCCATACTGGCGATCTGGTTGAAGTCGGCAAACTGCAGCGCGTAGTCCGGTATGCGGCGCGGCATGCCGGCCAGGCCGACAAAATGCATCGGGAAGAACGTCACGTTCAGGCCAATAAAGGACAGCCAGAAGTGTGCCTTGCCGAGACGCTCATCGTACATGTTGCCGCACCACTTGGGCAGCCAGTAGTAGACCGCGGCAAAGATCGAGAAGATCGCGCCAGGTACCAGCACATAGTGGAAATGCGCAACAACGAAGTAAGTGTCGTGGTACTGGAAGTCGGCCGGCGCAATCGCCAGCATCAGGCCGGAGAATCCACCAATGGTAAACAAAATAACGAACGCAATCGCAAACAGCATCGGCGTTTCAAAGGTCATCGAGCCACGGAACATGGTGGTGACCCAGTTAAAGACTTTCACACCGGTGGGTACCGCAATCAGCATGGTCGCGTACATGAAGAACAGCTCACCGGCAATCGGCATGCCAACGGTAAACATGTGGTGCGCCCAGACGATAAACGACAGGAACGCAATCGACGCGGTTGCGTACACCATCGATGCATAACCAAACAGCGGCTTGCGCGCGAAGGTCGGGATGATCGCCGAGGCAATGCCGAATGCGGGCAGAATCATGATGTAGACTTCGGGATGACCAAAGAACCAGAACACGTGCTGGAACAACACCGGGTCGCCCCCGCCAGCCGCGCTGAAGAAACTGGTGCCGAAGTGAATGTCCATCAGCATCATGGTCACACAGCCTGCGAGTACTGGCATAACCGCGATCAGCAGGTAGGCGGTGATCAGCCAGGTCCAGACGAACAGCGGCATTTTCATCAGCGTCATGCCGGGCGCGCGCATGTTCAGGATGGTCGCGATGATATTGATCGAGCCCATGATCGACGAGGCGCCCATGATGTGCACGGCAAAAATAAAGTAGGTGACGCTGGGTGGCGCATAGGTTGTCGACAGCGGCGCATAGAAGGTCCAGCCGAAGTTCGGGCCGCCGCCCTCCATAAACAACGTGGAGGTGAGCATCGCAAACGCAAACGGCAGGATCCAGAAACTCCAGTTGTTCATGCGCGGCAGCGCCATGTCTGGCGCGCCGACCATCATCGGGATCAACCAGTTGGCGAGCCCCACAAACGCCGGCATAACCGCGCCGAAGACCATGACCAGCCCATGCATGGTGGTCATCTGGTTGAAGAACTCAGGCTCAACCAATTGCAAGCCCGGCTGGAACAGCTCTGCGCGAATGACCAGTGCGAACACACCGCCCATCAGGAACATCGCAAAACTGAACCACAGGTACATCGTGCCGATGTCCTTGTGGTTGGTGGTAAACAACCAACGTCCGAAACCCTTCGCGGGACCGTGATCTCCCATTTTTCTTGCCTCTATCTAGTCAAACAATTTTCTGGTGAAACAACTTTCTACTTCAATTTTCAGCCGGGCGGCGCGACGCTACTCGCAGGTCACTGTGTCTTTTTGAAATTCAGCACATCGACCGCCTGGATCATGTCGCCCATATTGTTACCCCAGGCGTTGCGCTTGAAAGTAATAACTGCCGCCAGGTCCATATTGTTGAGCTGGTTACCGAAGACCGGCATCACGGCGTTACCTTCCACTCCGTTGACCATTACATTGATATGGGGCTGGATCGGCCCGGTAGTGATACCCGTGCCAGCCAGTGAGGGGCCAATGCCGCCCCCACCATTCGCTCCATGGCAGGCAACGCAGTTCGCCTGGTAAACTTTTTCTCCGCGCGCATAGAGTTCTTCCATTGAGAAGGTTTGTTCCATAGCCGCTTTGAGCTCGGCGGATTCCTGTTTTTTGCCTGCAAGCCAATCGCTGTAATCCTGCTCTTCCATCGCGTGTACGACAATCGGCATGAAGCCGTGCTCCTTACCGCAGAGCTCAGCACACTGACCCCGGTAAATGCCGGGCTCTTCAACAATCGCCCACGCATCGTTGATAAAACCGGGGATCGCATCACGCTTGACCGCCAGTGCCGGCACCCACCAGGCGTGCAGCACGTCGTTGGCGGTAATCAGGAAGCGCACTTTCTTGTTGACCGGAATAACCAGTGGCTCGTCCACCTCGAGCAGGTAGTGCTCTCCACGCGGTGCGCGCCCGTAAATCTCGTCCCTGGGGGTCGAAAGGTTGCTGAAGAAGTTGACGTCTTCGCCGAGGTATTCGTACTGCCATTTCCACTGGTACCCGGTAATCTTGATATCGATGTCCGCTTCTGAAGAGTCGTAAATCTTGATCAGCGAAGAAGTCGCTGGAATCGCCATCGCCACCAGAATGATAAAAGGAATAACCGTCCAGGCGATTTCAACCATGGTACTTTCATGAAAGCTGGCCGGTTTAACACCGTTGGATTTGCGATGCATGATCATCGACCAGAACATGACACCGAAAACCACCACGCCGATTGCAACGCAAATCCAGAATATAAGCATGTGCAGGCTGTAGATTTCACGGCTGACCGCGGTTACACCCTCGGTCATATTCAGGCCCCAGCGCTTCGCCTCGTCCACCGCTGCATCGCCAGCGGCCATGAGCGGCGTGCTGAGCGCAAGCAGGGCGGGCAGCAGTAGCGACTCGCGCAATCCGGACCGGCGCTTGCTGGTATGCTGCTTGGTGAAAGAAGGCTTCATATCCGGTCTCCAAAGATTACAACATTGTGCTGGCAGCGCGCGGAATCAGCCCTGAAGGGGATTCGCCCGGCGATGCGCGGCAGTTGACAAAAACCGCCGCAAAATAGTTTGCAAAAACCCACGCGGAAAAAAAGGGGCAGCCAGCTTAATGGTTTGCGCCGAGTCTGGTCCGGACCAACAGTGGAAGGCGCAGAAATGCCGATACCGATATCCGGTGCCCCTTACGCTCACTTGCTATACGATTGCGAACGGCGATCGGGCCATGCCGGTTGGGGCCGGGCCCGCCTGAATGCGGGTGAGTTGCGACGCGCGAGTATACCAGAGCGCGCCGCAGGTAAAAGTCGCCCAGACAGAATATAGCCCAAGTTTTTCACCAGGCGTGCCAGGCCCGTAAATGCCTGCGAAAAACTATTTACTGCCCGCGAATTTGCAAAATATTCACACAGGGTCTCATCGATATTGGTGATCGACTGACCGATATCCACGGCGAAACAGCCCCTATGCCCCGCACACACGATGCTTTTCATCCGCAGCAATCGACCAACCGGAAAATCTGGACTATCGCCTGGCCGATGATGCTGTCGAGCATGTCGATACCCTTGCTGGGGCTGGTCGACACCGCTCTGCTGGGCCACCTTGAAGGTGCGCAGTTCCTCGGCGCGGTCGCGATTGGCGCGAACTTTATCGGCCTGATGTACTGGAGTTTCGGCTTTCTGCGCATGGGCACCACCAGCCTGACCGCGCAGCAGCGGGGTGCCGACAGCGCTTTAAGTGCCGACAGCGCATCAAGTGCCAACAGCCAGGCAACATGTGCCAACAGCCAAACAAGTGCCAACAGCCAGGCAACATGTGCGGAGAGCGAATCAATCGGTAGTAGCAGGTCGGCTGACAATGCTTGTGACCGCTCTGAAACGGGAAGCATCGACGCCATCCTGTTCCGCGCGCTGCTGCTCGCACTGGGACTCGGCATGCTGGTCCTGCTGTCGGTGCCGCTGCTGATCGCACAGGTGCTGGTCTGGATGCAAGCCAGCAGCGATGTGGCTCCGCTGGCAGCCGAGTACATCAATATTCGCCGCTATTCCGCACCTGCTGCATTTATGACCTTCGCAATTCACGGCTACCTGGTTGGCATGCAGCGGCCTCGTGCCACACTGGTGCTGGTGCTGGTCACCAACATGGCCAATATTGTCCTGGATATCTGGTTCATCGTTTACCTCGGCATGGAAAGTGCCGGCGCCGCCTGGGCGACACTGATCGCCGAGTGGCTGGGCCTGGCCATCGGCATCGCCATGGTGCTTTATTACAGTGGCGTAATGCGCACCGAACGATGGCGCGAATGGCTGGACCCGCCCAGCTTCCTGCACATGCTAGGCATCAACTATCACTTGCTGGTGCGCACCATTTTGCTGTTGTTCGTGTTCAACTTTTTCACCGCGCAGGGCTCGGCAATGGGTGACGATGTACTCGCCGCCAATGCGATTCTTTTGCAGCTGGTGATTTTTTCGGCTTTTGTGCTGGATGGTTTCAGTTTTGCTGCCGAAGCGCTGGGTGGCGAGGCCTACGGCGCAAAGCGCTGGCAGCAGCTCGATGCCATAGTATTTGCCTGCGCACGCTGGTCGCTTGGCGCGGCGCTGGCATTCGGTTTCACCTACTCGCTGTTTGGCCCGCAGCTGGTGGGTTTATTCAGTGATGTAAGCAGCGTGCTTGAAGTGGCACTGCGCGATCGCTGGTGGATCGTACCGATTACCCTGATCGGCGCGGCGGCCTACCTGATGGACGGTGTCTGCATCGGTGCCGGCAAGACCCGCGCCATGCACTACTCGATGTGGGTGGCGACGGCGATGGTTTTTTTACCGGTATGGTGGCTGTCACGCGAGATGGGCAACGATGGCCTGTGGCTGGCCTACCTGCTATTCGTAGTGGCGCGGGGTGCAACATTGCTGCTGTACTGGCATCGCATGCGCAAGCGCTCATTTATTTCCGCCCCCGCCAGGTAGCAGGCGCGCCGCTCAGGTTTCCTGTTTGCCCGGGCCCTGGTTTTGAGCTTTGCTTTGGTGTTTGTTTTCGTCTTCGCCGCCTTTGGCCCGGCCTGCAGCGGGGATCGATATATCAACCAATACGACTGCCTCTGTTGGCGTCTCATGCGCGAGTGCGGGCTCGCCGACCCGGTGCCGGTTGACCCGGGTGGGCAGCTCTTCCTGCGTTGCTGCAAAGGCGCTGTACGATTCACGCATGCCACATTGCGCACAGCCGCGCCACTGTTCGCCGGCTTTTTGATAGGTAAACACCGTATCCATCGCAGCACAGGCGGAACAAACTGCGCCCGCGATAAAACGTTTTTTTTCGTAACTACCCGTGCTCTCTTCCACTGGTATTTTGCACCCGTGATTGTCATTTTTGCGTTGCCGCGCTAACACTCTGCCCGTGCTGCAATGCTTGCGGAAGCCGATCTTATGCCGCGATACCGCTGTGGCGCAGCAAGGCGTCGGGCGATGCCGGCCTGCCGCGAAATGCTTCGAACAATTCAGCCGGCTCGCGACTGCCGCCCTTGGCAAGAATTTCGCGGTAGAAACGCCGGCCGGTGTCGACATCGAAAATACCGCGCTCCTCGAACAGGGAAAAGGCATCGGCCGAGAGCACCTCGGCCCACTTATAGCTGTAGTATCCCGCCGCGTAGCCGCCGGCAAAAATATGCGAGAAGCTGTGCTGGAAACGGTTGAAGTCAGGCACCGGGTAGGCGGCCACGGCGTCGCGCACTTCGGCCAGCGTGCCGGCGATGCCGCGCCATTGCTCGCTGCCATACTCCAGGTGAATGCGAAAATCGAACAGCGCGAATTCGACTTGCCGGACCATTTGCATCGCTGACTGGAAATTTTTTGCCGCCAGCATTTTCTGCAACAGTGCGTCGGGCAGTGCTTCACCGCTCTGGTAGTGCCTGGCAAATAACGCCAGCGCTTCGCGCTGCCAGCACCAGTTTTCCATAAACTGGCTGGGCAATTCCACTGCATCCCAGGGCACCCCGTTGATGCCCGCCACCGCGCTGTAATCGATGGCAGTGAGCATGTGGTGCAGGCCGTGGCCAAACTCATGGAACAGCGTGGTCACTTCGTTGTGCGTAAGCAGTGCGGGCTGCCCGGCGGATGGCGGTGTGAAGTTACAGACCAGGAATGCGACCGGGCGCTGTATTTGTTTGCCGGACACACGCCTGCGCGATTTGCAGTCCGACATCCAGGCGCCGCCACGCTTGCCTTCGCGTGCGTAAAGGTCAACGTAAAAACTTGCCAGGGCTTTGCCGCTGGCATCGCAGAGTTGAAAGTAGCGGGCGTCTTCGTGCCATGTGCCGGGCGGCGTGGCCGGCTTCACCTGCAAGCCATAGAGCCTTTGCACGATATCGAACATACCAGGCATCACCGCGTCGACCGAAAACCAGGGACGCAGTTGTTCCTGCGCTATATCGTAGCGTTCAATACGCAGTTTTTCCGACACAAACGGCACATCCCAGGCTGCCAGCGCATCCAGCCCCAGTGCTTCTTGGGCAAACTGTTCGAGTTCGGCAAATTCCGCGCGCGCGGGTTCCACCGTTTTGTCGGCAAGGCCCTGCAGGAACCGCAACACTTCTTTAGTGTTGCGTGCCATCTTGGTCGCCAGCGACAGTTCGGCGTAATTGGCAAAGCCGAGCAGTTGCGCCAACTCGGCGCGCAGGGCAAGAATTTCTTCCATCAGCTTGCTGTTATCAAACTCGCCCGCGGTCGGGCCCTGTGCGGATGCTCGCGTGGCGTAGGCAATATACATTTCCCTGCGCAGCGCGCGGTTTTCACAGTATTGCATCAGCGGCAGGTAAGACGGCACATCAAGCGTGAAGAGGTAACCTTTCTGGCCCTTGGCGGCTGCCAGCTCGCCGGCAGCTGCCAATGCCGATTCGGGCAGGCCGCGCAATTCACTGCGCTTTTCAACCAGCTTGCTGGTGGCGCGGGTCGCGTCGAGCACATGATTGGAAAATGCGGTGGCCAACTCAGCCTGGCGCTTTTTGATTTGCGCATAGCGCTGGCGGCCCTGTTCATCCAGCGCTATGCCCGCCAACCTGAAATCGCGCAAACTGTTTTCAACGACTTTGCGCTGCGCGCTATCGAGCGCCTCGAACGCGGTGCTCTCGCGCAAGCGCAGGGTGACTTTGTACAGGCCTTCGTGCTGGCCAATACGCGTGTAAAAAGCGGTAAGCAAGGGCTGGCAAAGCGCGTGGGCCTCGCGCACTTCGGGCGTATTGCATACCCCGTTGAGATGGGCAATCACCGACCAGGCTTGCTCCAGAAGGTCGAGCGCCGCCTCGATCGGCGCACAGAGGTTGTCCCAGCCTGGCTCTGCATTGCCCAACGCCGCCAGCAGCGCTTCTATATCGGCGTCGGCCTGTGCGATCAGCTGTTCTATCGCTGGCAGGAAATGCGCCGCTCGAATGGCGGCAAAATCCGGCAGTTCATTGCAATCGCGATCGGCCAGCAAAGGGTTGGTCATTGGTAAAGCCTGTGTCAGTTGGTTTGGCATCCCGCGGTATACTCGCGCAGCGCGCGGCCGGGATCTTGTTCACGGCGCGCCAGTCCATACCGTGCAACGGAGCCTGGCAATATGCCGAATATACGCCCATTTGGCGATCACAGCCCACTGCTGGCGAGCGCGGTTTACGTCGACCCGGCTGCCACCGTGATCGGCAGGGTCAGCATTGGCGAACACAGTTCGGTCTGGCCGGGTGCAATCCTGCGCGGCGATGTCAACCGCATCGTGATTGGTGCGCGCAGCAATGTACAGGACGGCAGCATCATTCACGTTTCCAGGCCAACCAGCGAAACACCGGACGGCTACCCGACCCTGCTTGAAGACGAGGTGACGATTGGCCACGGCGTGGTCTTGCACGGCTGCACCGTTGCTTCGCAGGTACTGATAGGCAACCGCGCGGTGGTTATGGATGGCGCGCGCCTCGATCGTCACGTAATGGTTGGCGCCAACGCGCTGGTGCCGCCGGGCAAGCACTTGCAAAGTGGTTACCTCTATATCGGCTCACCCTGCAAACAGGTACGGGCACTGAGCGATACAGAAATCGCGAGCCTGGCGGTATCGGCGGAAAACTATGTGCAATTAAAGAACGCCTACCTGGACGCTTCGTAACTGCAATGCTTCGTAACTGCAATGCTTCGAAACTGCAATGCTTCGTAACTGCAGCGCCGCCGGCGCAAACACGAGCTGCAGCATCTAGGTTCCGCCTAATTCAGCAGGCGCTCGATGCGGTAAACGTTGCTGAACGGCGGCTCCAGCACAATGCTGCGCTGCCCCTGGCGCAAGCGCGGTTCATCCACAATGCGCTCTATTCCTATATCACTTGCATAAACGCGATAGCGCCCGGCGTACAGCAGCGGCGAATATACGCGCAACTTGCGACCTTCGCGGCGCAGGCGATAGCCGCGGAAGGGCGCGGCGAGCGGTTCACCGACAAAATTGCCCTGTCCCGGCATCTGCACGCTTTTCCAGTAGGCCTCGAGCAGGCTATCACCGCGACCGTAATGCAACATGGCGAGATAGGGATTAGGGAACTTCGCGACAAAGGCGCAGGGCTCGACCGCTGTACCGTAGGAAGCCGTTGCGCCCGCCTGCAACCAGGCCATCGCAGTCATGTGCGCGGATTTCGGCAACACGCCGCCGTAGGAAGTCAGGTGGTCAGCCATGGCGCCCGGCAAAAAATGCAGTGTATCCAGCGCCTCGACCTGCGACAGCCCGGTAAAATAAAACAATATGTCGCTGGCATTGCGCAACACGTTTTGTTTTAACAAGTGTACGCGGTGCGTTTGCGCAAAAGACGTCTGTACGGCGGGAAAGAAAACCTTGCGCACCGAGCGAGCGCGGTCGCTGGTTTCGAGTAGATAGGCGGCGCCCACCGGCTGTGTATCGTCGGCGGCGATGCCCCGCACTATCAACTGCTGCGCGTCTTCGAAGTTTTCAGCGGCCAGCAGCATGGTCGGACGAAGCGTGAAATCGCGGTACGGCGCCACGCTGGCACTGCTGTAATAGGGCGAGCTGCGTGTCGGCTTACAGCCCTGGGCGCAATAGGCCACATCAAAACCGAATGCAAACGCTGCACTGATGCTCATGCATCCAACCCGGTACGGTGCCGCCCAGGCCAGCGCGTAAGCCTGGATGTGTTCGCCCAGTTTTGCATCCAGCACTTTTTTCTGTACGGCAAAATCGGCGGGCTCAACCACGCCTTGCGTAGATGGCAGAGCAATGGCTGCAACATTTTTTGCGGGGATTTTGCGCTGCTGCGCGTAGTAGAGGGCGATCTTTTCGCTCAGCACATCGCCCTGCAGGAAAACCACCGCCAGTTGTTCCGGCTGGATGCCGGAACGCGGCAATTCAATGGCCGGCGTCGCCTGAAATCCCGCTGCAGCAGGGGCCTGCAGCGGCTTGAAAAAAAGCAATAGTGATGACAGAAGCAGTAACGCCAGTCCCGCCCGGGAGTGCACCAATAGATTTACAGGCCGCGACCACGCGGATAAACGCAAAGCCGCGCGAGGGGAGTTGAGCAGCGACAACGTCAAGACGCGTCCCGCAGTTGCTCAATCACGGTGCGCGTTTCAGGATGGACGCCGCGCCATATATGGAACGCTGCAGCCGCCTGTTCGACCAGCATGCCAAGTCCATCGGCAAGGCTGCGCGCGCCGGATTGTGCCGCCCACTGCAAAAAGGGCGCCGCACCTGCACCATAGACCAGGTCATAGCAGCGCGCGCCGTCGACCACGCTGGCGTCGAGGGCCGGGATCGTACCGCTCAGCCCGGCGCTACTGCCGTTGATAACAATATCGTAGCCGCGCTGCAGTGCAGCCAGTTCGGTCGCTTGCAGCGACACGGAAAACGCACCCGCGGTTTCGGCAAATATTTCCTCAAGTTGCTCCGCTTTGGCGGCGGTGCGGTTGGCAAGCGTAACGCTTGCAGGCCGGCAGGCGAGCAGGGGTTCCAATACCCCGCGTACTGCCCCGCCGGCGCCGACCAGCAACAGTCGCGCATCCTCGATTGACCAGCCGAGATTCTGTTGCAGGTCGCGCACCAGTCCAGTGCCGTCGGTGTTTTCCGCATGCAGCTGCCCGTTGTGCATATACAGCGTGTTCGCGGCGCCCGCCGCAGTCGCGGCAGTGCCCAGTTGCTGCGCCATCGCTGCGGCACGCTGCTTGTAGGGCTGGGTAATATTCAGGCCAGCACCGCCAGCTGCAAAAAAATTTGCGACCGCCTGCTCAAAATCACCGTCCTCGATTTCGCGCCGTGTATAGTCGATCACCGCAGCGCATTGCGCGGCGAACATCGCATGGATGCGCGGCGAAAGGCTGTGCGCAACCGGCTTGCCAAACACCGCATAGCGATCCGGTTTCTGCAGCACAGTATTATCGTTAGCGTTCATATCAGGCTTAAACAGTTATTTTTCTGCGAGCCAGTCTCGCGGCACAAGGTAGTAGTCGAGCAGCTCCTGTTCCACGCTGTCCGGCGCCGGCTCATAGCGATAGCTCCAAGCAACCTGCGGCGGTAACGACATCAGAATCGATTCGGTGCGACCGCCGGATTGCAGGCCAAACAGCGTGCCGCGATCCTGCACCAGGTTAAATTCGACATAACGACCGCGCCGGTGCAACTGCCACTCCTTGTGTTGTGCATTGTATTCGTGCGCACGGTTGCGCGCTGCGATCTCGCAGTAAGCGGACAGGTAGGCTGCGCCTACCGCCGCGACAAAGTCCAGGCAGCGCGAAAACTCCCAGCGATCGAGGTCGTCGAAAAACAGGCCGCCGATGCCGCGCTGTTCATGACGGTGCGGCAGGTAAAAGTATTCGTCACAGGCTTTTTTGAACTCGGCGTAAACGTCTTCACCAAAATCCTTGCAGGCGCGCGCAGCATGTGCATGCCAGAGGATGCAGTCCTCGCGGTTGGCGTAGTAGGGCGTCAGGTCGAATCCGCCACCGAACCACCAGACCGGTGCCTGTTGTTCACACTCTGCAACAAAAAATCGCAAGTTGGCATGCGAAGTTGGCACAAAGGGATTGTCCGGGTGCATCACTATCGAGACACCCGCAGCTTGGTAGGCACGACCCGCAAGCTCAGGTCGTCGCGCGGTCGCGGAACCCGGCATCGCCTCGCCCTGCACGCGCGAAAAATTCACGCCGCCTTTTTCAAACAGCGCGCCGCCGCTAATCACGCAGCTGCAACCTTCGCCGCCCCCGCGCTGCCAGTTATCCGCAACAAAATCCGCGTGCCCGTCGAGTTCTGCAAACGCCTTGCACAAGCTCTCCTGGTAATCGAGCAGGAAGTCGAGAACGGCCTGCTTGTCGATAGTATCTGCAGCGCGCATGGGGTAAGGACTATGTCAGTGAAATGAAACGTCGACAGACTGGAAAGTGCAGTTTACCGCAAAGTTTTGCCGACGCTATGGTATGTCGTCACCGCTGCCAAACTACAGCCGGGGTTTTGACAGTCTCTGCATTCGCCAGGTACGCGGCTCACCGCAGGCGCTCGCCGCTGCACAGGTCGATAATGCGAGAGGGCTGCTTCGCGCCGCCAGTTGCACCGGCAACATAGGCAGCAATGCCATTGCGAAAATAGCGTCGCGCAGAAAGTTCGTTGCGAGCTGGTGGCAAGCCGGTGGGATTAGCGGAAGTCGATACAATCGGCTCGCCGAAACCGGCGCAGAGTGCAGCAATAACAGGATGGCTGGAAAGGCGCACCGCGACATTATCGTGCGCGCCGCATATCCACAATGGCAGTGTGCCGTTATTCGGTACCAGCCAGGTGGTGGGCTGCCTTGTGGTGGCAACGAGCTTGCGCCATTGTGCATCTGTTAGCCCCGCGCGCAGCGGCGCTAGCTGGCTGGCATCGGCGGCGACAAGAATCAGGCCTTTCGCAGCGGGGCGGCGTTTAATGGCCAGCAGGCTCGCGACAGCCTCTTCATTATAGGGGTCGCAGCCGAGGCCCCAGACCGCTTCGGTCGGGTAAGCGATCAGTTCGCCCCGGCCGAGCGCCATGAGTGCAGGCCGGTAGCGCCAGGATTGTTTCGATAACAACGTTTCATCAGCCTTTCAGATTTGCCTGCAGCGCCGCAAGCTACCGAAAAGGCAGTTTGCTTGCAAGCACATCGCTCAGGGCACGCGGCAGTAACGCCCGCCATCGCGCAGCAACAGGCCAAGCAGTTCGAGTTCAACCAGGGCCGCCCCCAGCTCGTTCGCTGGCATCCCGGTACGCAGGCAGAGCTGCTCGAAATCTGCAGGCTCGGCCTCAAGCGCTAACAGCGCGGGCTGCAGGTGTTCGGGTAACCCGGCGTTTCCCGCATCGACACACTCGCGGCTGCTGCTGGCGTCAGGGGGTTGCAAGGCATCGACAGGGCAGACTGCATCACCGAGCACCGCGAGCACATCGTCGACTGTCTCGACCAGGTGCGCACCCTCGCGCAGCAGCTGGTGACAGCCGCGCGCCAGCGGGTTATTGGTGGCGCCGGGGACTGCAAAAACCTCGCGGTTTTGCTCTGCTGCAAAATTGGCCGTGTGCAGGCTGCCGCTGGGCAAGCCGGCCTCAACCACGATCACGCCCAGGCAAAGCCCCGACACCAGCCGGTTGCGGCGCGGGAACAGGCCGGGAACCGCAGGCGTTCCCAGCGGCATTTCCGATAACAGCAAGCCATTTGTGACGATTTCGGCAGCCAGTCCGCGATGCCTGCCGGGATAAACCGTATCGATACCGGTAGCCATCACCGCGGCCGTTGCCGCGCCGGCTTCGAGCGCACCGCGATGCGCCTCGGCATCGATCCCCAGGGCCAGGCCGCTGCAGACCAGGAATCCGCGAGCGGCGAGTTCCGCGGCCA
Source organism: Pseudomonadales bacterium (assembly GCA_049665845.1). Taxonomy (GTDB): domain Bacteria; phylum Pseudomonadota; class Gammaproteobacteria; order Pseudomonadales; family UBA7434; genus UBA7434. Next base: position 18,001 of record JBATGO010000030.1, read on the forward strand.
ATCGCCGTGCAATCCTGCGCCCGATAACAGTCGGTTTTCGAGTACCCACTATTGCTATCGCAGGCATATTGAGAGGGCTTGCCTCGCCACGCAGAAATAGCAGTGGCGGGCAATCACTGATCTCGCGGAGCAGCGCAGGAAAGCATGATGCGCCGCGCAGTAATATCTGTGTTTGCTGGCGCTGCAGCCAGGCCAATGACTGGCGCGCCAGTTGCCAGTGCCCGCCCTCCCGCGGCGCCCGCAAAAACAGCGCCAGGTTGCGCCGCGCGCGCGGGCCCAACGCCTGCAGCAGCAAATCCTGCGCAAACGGATCGCCTGCAAGTACCGCACGGGCACTGCCGAAATGATCGAGCAGGCGATTCAGGTTAACAGTGCCGAGGCCTTCGACCTGTAGCAGGGCCAGCAAAGCAAGCACTTCGTCGCTATCGGTATCATTTGCCAGACAGGCGTCGGCATCCAAGGTGAGATGATGGTCGGACATGCGATCTTCCCTGATCGATGTAAATGACTGTCAACACTGCTTGCAACTGCTGTGCAGCATACGACAAGCGTTAGACAGGCGGTAAAAAAAACGGCGCGTAAAGCGCCGGTTTTTCAATTGCGATTGGGCCCGATTATAAATGGGGCTGCGCCACCAATCCAGCGCTGCGCCGCAAAGTCAGGATATATCAGGGACTGGAGACTTCATCCATTACCGACAGCGGTTTCTCGGCCTCGAGAATCAAGCCGTAACTGACCTTGTCAAAGACCTTGAAGATCATCAACAGCCCGGCGCGTTCGCTGGGCAATTGCACATTGCCGCGCTTGACCGGATCGCGCACGCGCTCACCCGCGCGATCGATTCCCAGTACATCACCAATCTGCAGGCCCTCACGCGCACCGCGATTGATGGTTACCACATCGTAGCGCCCGACGTTGGCAACGCCTGCCTCCACCGCAATGATATGCCCTTCTATAACCGACTCCGGTGGCCGCGGATAAAATACCGATGGCACTTCCTCATTCGCGATCGGCAGGAAGCGATCACCAATACGCACTTCCTCGTTGGAATAGTTCAGGGTGACAGTCGCAACCTGGTCGTCTTCGGCACGAATCTGGCCAGTACCGATTTCTATTGCCTGGATACCAAGCTTTTCTTTTGTGACCGGGTCGCGGAAGGACTGGCCTTCCCGATAAATGCCGTAAAAGCGGATATCGGGATCGAAAGGCCCGCGTCCGTAAACTGTATCGCCCGCACCGCTGACCAGGCGACGGTCAGAACCCGCAACAATATAGGGCGCGTTCTCGAGTGCTTCCTTTTCCACCACGCGGCTGCGCGACAGGAAGCTGTTCAGCACATCGGCCGGTATCGCCGAAATGGCCGAACCCAATGGCGAGGTACGCATATTGGGCGAGAGCTTCATGGTGCCACGGTTCAACACCAGGCGCGGTCGACCGTCGACATAAACCAGGGTCAGCACGTCGCCGGGATAGATTAGATGCGGGTTGCTGACCTGTGGATTAACCTGCCAGATTTCGGGCCACAGCCACGGATCGCGCAGGTACATCGCCGAGATATCCCACAGCGTATCGCCGCGTTTGACGGTATAGCTGCCTGGATAGTCATCGCGCAACTGCGGCTGTGCCTGCAGCGGCCATGCGATAAGAGCAGCCAGCACGACCAACAGGCCCGGCAAGAATTTTTTCATTGTGAACGTCCCTTGGCGCGGACACTCGCGCGCGTTGGTTGGCACGGCTTTACGATGACCGCCCGCAAGGGGAGGATCGTTCGTTTTTTCACCGGCCGATACTTGGCATTCGGCACCACTCGTATAATATAGCAGTCAGATCGTGGACTTACGGCAAATATTTCGTATAAATGTCGGTAATTACACGTTTTTTTCAGCTCAGCATTTAAACGTGATGCGTTTCATTGGAGAATTTGCGCGAGATCTCAACCGCCTGCAACCGCTGGCATTCGCGCGGGTCAAAGTGCTTGGAAAGTGACCTGGTTGCTGGCCCGAAAGGTGGCTGAAATCGTAAGCAGTATCGCAACGGAAGCCGCCGCGCGAGCAACCGCGCGACCGGCCAGGATTCCTCGCGGGCGCAAGTTACAGGCAGCAGACAGGCAGTAGAAAACATGGCAATTCTCGACATCCTCGAATTTCCCGATCCGCAGCTGCGTACGGTCGCGCGGCCAGTCGAAACGGTGGATGATTCAATCCGCCAGCTGGTCGACGACATGATCGAAACCATGTACGAAGCGGAAGGCGTGGGGCTGGCTGCAACGCAAGTGAACGTTCACAAACGAGTCATCGTGATCGATGTTTCGGAGGCCCGCGACCAGCCTCAGGTATTCATTAACCCGCGCATCAAGGTCATCGACACAACGCCGCATTGCTACCAGGAGGGCTGCCTTTCGGTGCCCGGCTTTTACGAGGAGGTCGAACGACCGCTGGGGGTCAGGGTCGCTGCGCTGGCTCGCAACGGCGAGAAATTCGTGATCGAGCCGGATGGCCTGCTGGCCGTCTGCATCCAGCACGAAGTCGACCACCTCAACGGTAAACTGTTTGTCGACTACATTTCGGCGCTGAAACGCAACCGTATCAAACAAAAGCTGCAAAAAGAAAAACGCCTCGCCTGAACGCGAGCACACCTGAGCCTGCCCATTGCGCATCCTGTTTGCTGGCACCCCTGCATTTGCAGCCGCCCACCTTGAAGCACTGCTGGCCAGCGGCAGGCACCAACTGCTTGCGGTATACACCCAGCCCGACCGCCCCGCAGGCCGGGGTAAAAAAACCCTCGCCTCGCCGGTGAAAAAAATTGCTGCATCCGCCGGCCTGCCTGTTGAACAACCGGCTTCGTTAAAAACCGCCGCCGCACAGCAGCAACTGGCGAGTTTTGCGGCAGATGTCATGGTGGTGGTGGCGTATGGCCTGCTGTTGCCAAAAGCCGTACTGGCGTCGCCTCGACTCGGTTGCATCAACGTACACGCTTCGCTGCTGCCACGCTGGCGCGGCGCGGCGCCGGTTGAGCGCGCGATAGAAGCGGGTGATCGCGAGTCTGGTGTAACCATCATGCAAATGGACGAAGGACTGGATACCGGCGCAATGTTGCAGCGCAATGCCGTTGAGCTGGCTGCGGATGAAACCGGCGATTCTCTGCGCGCGCGCTTGATAGCGGTGGGAGCGCCAGCACTGCTGCAGGTACTGGCGCAGCTCGAAACCGACACTGCGGTGGCAACAGTACAGGAAGACGCACTGGCGAATTATGCGCACAAGCTCGACAAGCACGAGGCGAGACTCGATTTCAAGCAGGGCGCGGCGCAACTCGAGCGCAGGATTCGTGCGTTTACCTCGGCACAGCCCTGCTTCGCTGAGTTGCAAGGCCAGCGCATAAAACTTTTCTCACCGCGCAGCCTGGCGCCGGACCGTGACGCTGCGCCGGGCGAAATCCTTGGCGCTGACAGCCACGCGCTGACCATCGCCTGCGGCGAAGGTGCGCTTGCAATCGGTGCCGTGCAATTGCCTGGCGGCAAGCCCATGGACATGGCTGCGCTATGCAACGGCAGACCAGGGTTTTTCCGCGTGGGCCAATGCTTTGACAGCCATGCCTGACTGCGACCGACAGTGCCACTAATGCAAAATGTCAGGGCTCTCGCCGCAATCGCAGTTGCCCGGGTAATGCGCGATGGCAAGCCCTTTGATGGCGAAGTGGATATGCTTGCCGGCGCAACAACCGCAGCAGCGCTGCACACCAAAGCACAGGCTACCGAAGCACAGGCCAAGCCAGCGTACGCCAGGACGCACATGTCTGCCCAACCCTCATCCGAACCGAAAGCTCACCATCAGCAACACGCGCCAATGCCGAATGATCCCCGCGATCGCGCGCTGTACCGCGAACTTTGCTACGGCACGCTGCGGCAGTACTTCTATCTGCAGGCCCTGCTCGCACCGCGCCTGAAAAAGCCGTTGGGCAAGCGCGATACTGAACTGCAAGCGCTGTTGCTGATCGGCCTCTACCAGCTGGTGTATATGCGCGTGCCCGATCACGCTGCGCTCAGTGCCACCGTCGATGCCTGCACCGCATTGGAAAAAAAATGGGCGCGCGGGCTGGTCAATGCGGTGCTCAGGAACGTGTTGCGCGACTGGGAAAGGAGCGGGCGCGACGCGCTGCCGCCACTGCCGACGCCATCCAGGTCACAAAAAGATGCCGGCAATGCAGCGCGCGACGCTCATCCCGAATGGTTATACAGGCAGCTGCAGAAAGACTGGCCTGCACACTGGCAGGAAATTGTCGCCTGCAACAACGCCGGCCCGCACATGACCCTGCGGGTAGATTTGTCGAACCAGTCGCGCGAGCAGTACGCGCTGCAACTGCGCGACGCCGGCCTGGTTTGTGAGCCCAGCGCATTGGTCGACACCGCGTTGTTGCTCGAGCGCGCGGTGGACCCGACTGCGCTGCCAGGTTTTCAAGACGGCGCTGCCAGCGTGCAGGACGCGGGTGCGCAACTCGCGGCGACGCTACTTTCGCTTGCGCCCGGCCAGCGCGTGCTCGATGCCTGCGCCGCACCCGGTGGCAAGGCATTGCACATCCTGCAACAGGTCGAGGGTATTGCACTCACCGCGCTCGACATCGACGCAGGTCGTTTGCAGCGCGTGCGCGACAACCTTGCACGCGGCGTAGCGGCGAGTGCGAAAACCGAATTCAATCTTTGCATCGCCGATGCCGCCGACACCGCAAGCTGGTGGAATGGCGAGTGCTTCGATCGCATCCTGCTCGACGCGCCCTGCTCGGGTAGCGGCGTGATCGCACGACATCCCGATATCAAGTTGCTGCGCCGGCAAAGCGATATAGGCAAACTGGCCGCGGCGCAGTTCAACTTGCTGGCTGCGCTGTGGCCCACCCTGGCAGAAGGCGGCGAATTGCTGTATTGCAGCTGTTCAGTACTGCGCGCTGAAAATGAATCCGTGGTAGCAAAGTTCCTGTGCGACGAAGCAAGTGCCGAGCTGCTGCCGCTGCCGGAAAACTGGGGCCTAGAATGCGCGACCGGACGGCAATTACTACCAAAAAAGGGCCTCAATGACGGCTTTTTTTATGCCAGACTGCGCAAGCAGCACACAGAGCAGTAGGCAGTGAGCTGGCAAGGCAAAAACTCGCCGGTTTTCCCCCAGGCGGCTCGTGCTGCTGGCAACTAGATAGCAGGGCCCTTCGCACCTGCGCCGCATATATCGACACGCATGAAAATTATTATTCTTGGCGCCGGCCAGGTCGGCACCGCACTGGCTGAAAGCCTCTCGAACGAAAAGCAGATGGAAGTCACGCTGGTCGACAACCATCCAGCGCGGCTGCGCGATCTGCGCGACAAACTCGATATCGGCATCGTCCAGGGTCACGCCTCGCACCCGGAAATCCTGCGCAGCGCGGGCGCCGAGGATGCGGACATACTGGTTGCCGTCACCGGTGTCGACGAAATCAACATGATGGCCTGCCAGATCGCTCACACGCTCTACCACACGCCGACCAAAATCTGTCGCGTGCGCGCGAAGAGCTATGTACAGCATGCCACCCTGTTCCAGAGCAGCGCGATCCCGATCGACGTGCTGATTTCGCCAGAACAGCTGGTCACCGACCATATCATTGGCCTGCTCGAGCATCCGGGCGCTCTGCAAGTGCTGAATTTTGCCGACGGCCGCGCCAGACTGGTGGCCATTCGCGCTCAAGCGGGCGACAAATTCATCGGCGAGACGCTCTACGATATTCGCAAGATGACGCCGAAGCACGATGCACGCGTGGCGGCAATCTTCCGCGGCGACCGCGCAATCAAGCCGCAGCGCGAAACCGAAATCGAACCGCTCGACGAGGTGTTCTATATCGCCGCGGCGGAAAATATCAAGCCGGTTATGCAGGAACTCGGCCAGCTCAGCCGGCCATACCGCCGCCTGATGATAGCTGGCGGCGGTAATATTGGCCTCAGGCTGGCACAGGCAATTGAAAACAAGTATTCGGTGAAGCTTATCGAGTGGAACGAGGAGCGCGCCGATTTCATCGCCGAGCAACTCGGCAAAACCATCGTGCTCAAGGGCAGCGCTTCTGATCGCGAACTGCTGCTCAGTGAAAACATCGACGCAATCGACGTATTTATCGCGCTGACCAACGACGACGAGGCCAACATCATGTCCTCGCTGCTGGCCAAGCGCCTCGGCGCGCGCAAGGTCATAACGCTGATAGCGAATCCGGCCTACGTAGACCTCGTGCAGGGCGCCGACATCGATATCGCTTTTGCGCCGCAGCAGGTCACTATCGGCAGCTTGCTAACACATGTACGCAGGGGCGACATGGCCGCGGTACATTCGCTGCGTCGCGGCGCTGCCGAGGCGATAGAAATCATCGCCCACGGCGACGCCAAAACCTCCAAGGTAGTAGGTTGCCGCATCGACGAGCTGGCCCTGCCCGAGGGTGTGCGCTTCGGCGCGATTGTGCGCGGTAAAAAAGTTATCGTCGCGCACCAGGATGTGGTGATTGAACCCGAAGACCATGTGGTGGTGTTTGTCGCCGATAAAAACCAGATCCATGCCGTGGAATCGCTGTTCCAGGTCGGCATCGGCTTTTTCGGCTAGCGCATACACTGCGCGTTGAACTAAACAACGACCTGCATGCATTTACACCTTATACGCGCACTGCTCGGGCTATTGCTGTTGATATTCAGCATGACCATGTTGCTGCCGCTGGGTTTTGCTCTCTATTATCAAGAAGAGACCCTGCGCCCGTTTTTGATTGCCTTTGCGATAACTGCATCAACCGGGCTCGCGCTGTGGCTTCCCAAACGTAATTCTGAAGGCCAGCTGCGCGCACGCGACGGCTTCCTGATTACCGCACTGTTCTGGGCTGTGCTCGGCACGTTTGGTGCATTGCCGCTTTATTTCGCACCGCAACTGGATATGTCTGTCACGGATGCGCTGTTTGAATCCGTGTCCGGGCTTACCACCACCGGCGCGACCGTCATCACCGGGCTCGATGCGCTGCCGCATTCCATTCTCTATTACCGGCAGCAATTGCAGTGGCTCGGCGGCATCGGGATTATTGTCATCGCGATTGCGATCCTGCCGATGCTCGGGATTGGCGGTATGCAGTTATACCGCGCTGAAACGCCGGGACCGATGAAAGACAACAAGCTGACACCGCGCATCACCAGCACCGCAAAAGTACTGTTCACGATTTACCTCGTAATGACTATCGCCTGTGCATTTAGCTACTGGCTCTGCGGCATGACCCCGTTCGATGCGCTGTCGCACAGCTTTTCGACCATCGCCATAGGCGGCTTCAGCACGCACGATGCCAGCATGGCCTATTTCGACAACAGCGCGATACTGTGGGTCGGCACCGTCTTCATGCTGCTGGCGGGGGTCAACTTCGGGCTGCACTTTTTTGTTTTCCGTGACCGCAACCCGCTGCTCTACTGGCGCGATGCGGAGCTGCAGTTTTTCTACAAGGTGATCCTGGTCTCCTGTGTACTGGCCGCCGTGTTATTGCTCAAGTCCGGCGGTTACTTTGCCGGATTGCTGTCCGGGACGATCGATACCGACGGCATGTTCGAGCTGGTCTCGCACGCGGTGTTCCAGGTTGTCTCGCTCGCCACCACCACCGGCTTTGCTTCGACCGATTACACCGCCTGGCCCAACCTGCTGCCGCTATTCATGTTTTACCTCGCCTTTATGGGTGCCTGCGCCGGTTCAACCGGCGGCGGGATGAAGGCGATTCGCGTACTGCTGATTGTGAAACAGGGTTACCGGGAATTGCTCAGGCTGGTGCACCCCAGCGCCGCGCTGCCGCTAAAACTTGGCCAGCGCTCGGTCAGCGACAACGTAGTAAACGCGGTGTGGAGTTTTTTCGCGATTTACGTGCTGGTGTTTTTCATCCTGATGCTCGCGGTGGCAAGCACCGGAGTCGACTATATATCGGCATTCGGTGCAGTCGGCGCAACCCTCAACAACCTGGGTCCCGGGCTTGGCGATGTCGCGTTCAACTACGCGTCACTACCCGACATAACCAAGTGGATACTGTGCCTGTCGATGTTACTCGGCAGGCTGGAAGTATTTACCTTGCTGGTGCTGTTTACGCCGGCATTCTGGCGCAAGTAGCAATGCATCGCACGACCCGCGAGTCATCACATTGTTGCTGGAAAACGTTGTTGCTGGAACACGTTGTTGCCGGGACAGGACGCGGTAACCAGTCGGGAACGCTGTTGTCGGCACAGGTTGCGATGCGAACCGGTCGCTGCGCTACGGGGCTGGCGCCGCGACAAACGCGGGTAACCGAGTATAATTGCGCGCCTTTTGGCGGGCCAGCAGGCCGGCTATCCGGCAGCACAGCAGCAGCGCGGCGTGATGCTTGCAAATTGCTGGCGCGACGGTGCCAGCCAGCCGGACATAAACCACAGAACATAAACCACAGAACATAAACCACAGAACACTAACCAAAGAATACAAAAGACGCCGTGAACGCGAAAACCCGGGCGACCGTACCCACTACCTTTCAGGAACTGATCCTCGCCCTGCAAAATTACTGGGCAGATTACGGCTGCGTGGTGTTACAGCCGCTCGATATGGAAGTCGGCGCCGGCACTTTCCATCCGGCAACTTTTTTACGCGCAATAGGGCCGGAAACCTGGCATACCGCCTACGTGCAGCCCTGCCGGCGACCCACCGACGGGCGTTACGGCGACAACCCCAACCGGCTGCAGCACTACTATCAATTCCAGGTGCTGCTGAAACCTTCGCCCGACAACATCCAGCAACTCTATCTCGATTCACTGGCACAGCTGGGCGTGGACGCGCTTGAAAACGATATCCGCTTCGTTGAGGACAACTGGGAGTCGCCCACGCTTGGTGCCTGGGGGCTGGGCTGGGAAGTATGGCTGAACGGCATGGAGGTCACGCAGTTCACTTACTTCCAGCAGGTCGGCGGGCTGGAGTGCTACCCCGTTTCGGGTGAAATCACATACGGCCTCGAACGCATCGCGATGGTGCTGCAGGGCGTGGATTCAATCTACGACCTGGTATGGGCAAAAGGTCCCAACGGCGATGTGAGTTACGGCGATGTGTTTCACCAGAACGAAGTAGAGATGTCGGCCTACAACTTCGAACACGCCAATACCGATTTCCTGTTTGCCCTGTTCGATGAATGCGAGACGCAAAGCCAGCAACTGGTCGCAGCCGGGCTTTCATTGCCCGCCTATGAAATGGTCATGAAAGCCTCGCATGCCTTCAACCTGCTCGATGCCCGCCACGCGATTTCAGTCACCGAAAGACAGCGATTTATCTTGCGTGTGCGCACGCTGGCGCGTGCCGTGGCCGAGGCCTACTTTAATACGCGCGCGCAGCTGGGCTTTCCGCTGGCCAGCGCGAAGCTGCGCGAGGAAGTGCTGGGAAGAACTAAAGCTGCGGCGGGAGAAAAGAAATGAGCAAGCGCTCACTTCCGCCAACTGCCAGCTTTCTCCTGGAGCTGGGCTCCGAAGAGCTGCCGCCCACAGCACTCGCCGGGCTCTCGCAGGCCCTTGAAACAGCGCTCTGCGAAGGCCTGCGAGCGGCGCGTCTCGACTTCGAGGCAGGCGCGGTTGAGCGTTTCGCCACCCCGCGCAGGCTGGCGTTGCGGGTCAGTTCACTGCACACCATGCAGGCCGCACAGCAGACTGAAAAACTCGGCCCGGCGCTAGCTGCCGCCTTTGATAAAGACGGCGCGCCGAGCAAAGCTGCGCTCGGATTCGCGCGCAGCAACGGGGTTGCTTTTGAACAGCTTGGGCGGGTGCAAACAGACAAGGGCGAGCGTCTGTGTTTTCGCAGCACCGAAGCCGGCCAGGCTGCCAGCGCGCTGTTGCCTGGCATTGTCGCAAGCGCGCTGGCGGCACTGCCGATTGCCAAGCGCATGCGCTGGGGCGCGTCGCGGGTTGAATTCGTGCGCCCTGTGCACTGGCTGGTGATGCTGCTCGGCGACGAGGTGGTCGAAGGTGAGGTGCTGGGCCTGCGCGCAGGTCGCGACAGTTACGGCCACCGCTTCCATGCGCCAGCAGCTATAACGATTAACACGCCGGAAAGTTACGAGGCGCAATTGCGCGAGGCCGATGTCATTGCATCGTTCGCCGAGCGCCGCGACAGCATCGCCACACAGGTTGCCGCCGCCGCCGCTGCACTGGGCGGCACTGCGGTAATAGAGGAAGCACTGCTCGACGAAGTTGCCGCGCTGGTTGAACAACCGGTAGCGCTGGCCGGTGCCTTCGATGGCGAATTCCTCCGCGTGCCGCACGAGGCGCTGGTTTACTCGATGAGCGAGCACCAGAAATATTTTCACCTGCGCGATAAAAAAGGCGCGCTGCTGCCGAACTTTATCGCGGTCAGCAATATCCGCAGCAAGGCGCCTGGCAAAGTTGTTACGGGCAATGAAAGGGTAATCCGGCCGCGCCTCGCCGACGCCGCGTTCTTTTTTGATACCGACCGCAAGCTCTCGCTCGCTGCGCTGCGAAAACGCCTGCGCCCGGTTGTATTCCAGCAAAAACTCGGGACCGTATTTGAAAAAACCGAACGTATTGCCGCACTGGCCGCGGTTATCGCGGCAACAACTGGCGCCGATACCGCGAACGCAAGGCTGGCCGGTGAACTGTGCAAAGCCGACCTCGCCTCGGACATGGTGCTCGAGTTCGATAAGATGCAGGGCATTGCCGGCGGCTACTATGCGCGCCACGAAGGCCTGTCCGACGCCGTCGCAAGCGCCATTGAACAGCATTACCTGCCGCGACACGCCGGCGACAAGGTACCAGTAGGTGGCGTGGCCTGCGCAGTCGCGATCGCCGATCGCCTCGATACACTGACCGGCATTTTTGGTATCGGCCTGTTGCCTTCGGGATCAAAAGACCCGTTTGCGTTGCGGCGCGCGTCGATAGGCCTGTTGCAGATCATATTGCAGAACAAGCTGTCGCTGGATCTTGGCGAACTGGTCTCCACCGCTGCAGCACAGCACCACGCTATTGCAGATGCCGCGGCGACCAGCGCACAAGTGAGCAATTACATCTTCGACCGCTTCGCGGCGCACTATCAGGAGCGCGGCCTGGCTACCGAGATATTCCAGGCCGTGCGCAGCGTCGCACCGTTTGACGCGCTGGACTTTGACGCGCGGGTGCAGGCAGTCGCCAGTTTTGTCGCACGCGATGAAAGCCAGAGTCTTGCCGCAGCCAACAAGCGCGTGGGCAATATCCTGGAAAAATCCGGCGGCGATGCCGCGGCGCTCACATTTGACAATACGCTGCTCACCGAGCCCGCTGAATGCGAACTCGCCGCGGCGCTGGATGCCGCCGCAAAACAGTGCGAGCCGCTGTTTGCCCGCGCGGATTATCGCGAGGGCCTGCTGGCGCTAACCGGTTTGCGCGAACCGGTCGACACCTTTTTTGACAGCGTGATGGTCAATGTCGAAGACCACAAGCTGCGCGACAATCGGCTCGCCCTGCTGGCTCGCCTGCGCGCGCTGTTTTTGAGCGCCGCCGATATTTCACTACTAGCTGTCGCCAGATCATGAGCTGGCAGGGCATTTTGCCAGCCGCTCAACCACATGAGGCACGCACGTGCCCGGAGAAAACCACAATGCTTTCCAGCCGACCCATCTCAGCGCTGTCCTTGCTGCTGCTCACCACGCTAGCCTTTTTTTGCGCGGTCGGCACCGTTTCGGGAGAACCCAGCACAGCACTGCGCAGCCAGCTTTTCGGCGCAACTGACGGTGCGCGCACGGCCGCCATCGCGCTGCAGGCCAGCGATTTTGCGCCCGGCACCTTTGCCGACGCGGAAAAAAACTATGCCAGCGCAGAGAAAAAACTCGCGCGTGCCAAGTCAATTGAAAGCATTGTAAGCAGCCTGGCGAAAGCCAACAGCGCTTACCTGAAAGCAGCGGAAATCGCGCGCAGTGCGAGCGAAAAATTTGCCGAGGTAATTCAGGCCAGGGAAGATGCCGGGGCCGCGCAGGCCGGCGAGTTTGCGCCGAGCGAATGGGGCCGCGCAGAAAAGGATTTGATTGCTGCGATCAAATACCATGAATCGGGTCGCGAAGAATTAGCCGACAAACGCGGCAGCAGTGCAGAATCGGCATACCGCGCAGCTGAACTGGCGGCGATCAAAAACAACTACCTTGCGGAAACGCGTCGCTTGATTGAGGAGGCAGAGCGCCAGAAAGTCGCGCGTTATGCACCGCGCACACTGGATGAAGCCAAGGCATTGCTGCTCCAGGCCGAGCGGGAACTGAACGAAAATCGCTACGATACCGACAAGGCACGCTCAATCGCGCGCCGCGCCAAGGTCGAGGCCGGGCATGCGATCTACATCAAACAGCAACTGCACCGTGTCCGTGAAGAAGGTCTCAGCGAGGAAGCACTGTGGCTGGAAGGCGAAGCGCCTCTTCTCACGCTGGCCAACGCGCTCGATATGGATATCAATCTCGACAAGGGGCCCACTGCACCCACTGCCGCGATGGCGGCAAAGATAAGCGCGCTGCGCGCAGACGCGGCAGAATTGGTTGAGCTCGAGGCAGAGATGGCCGAGCTTGAAACAGAAATGCGACTGCTCAATGAAAAACTCGGCTCGCAATCCAGTCGCCTGATGCGCCAGGCAGAGATCAAGAACAAGATCACGCTACTCGAATCGATGTTTGCGTTCGACGAAGCGCGCGTCTATCGACAGGGCGGCAACCTGTTGCTGCGCATGGTCGGCCTTAATTTCCAGTCGGGGCAATCCGTAATACAGTCGAAGCACTTCGCATTGCTGACGCAATTGATCAAGGCGCTGAAGCAATTCCCGGGGGCAACGATCATGGTTGAAGGCCACACCGATTCCTTCGGCAGCGATGCGGTAAACAGGGAGTTGTCACAACAGCGCGCCAACGCAGTAGCCGCTTACCTTGCCGCAAACATGCCGGAGGAATTTTTTAAACAGATTGAAGCGGTGGGCTACGGCGAAACGCGGCCGGTGGCAAATAATGAAACCGCCGAAGGGCGCACCATTAATCGGCGCATAGACCTGCTGATTCGACCGGATTTTTAAAACGTCTCGCCGAAACGCGCACTTCGGTGCGGCTGTTCAGTGCGCCTATTCAATGCAAACCAGGCGGCAGGTGTGGCTGTGCAAGCCCGTCTGCCGTCTTGCTGAAAGTGGCGCGCGCATCGCTGAACAAACCACTGGCGTCGAGTGCGTCACTGCCGAAAAGGTCGGTGCCCGGTGCGAGCAGGTCGATATAGCGGTCAAAATACAGCAGCTGTTTTAGCAGCAGCGTAAATGCGCTGGGAAAACGAATGCCGTGGCGTGTCGCAACGCGCATCAACGCGCCGAGCTGTCGCTCGGCTTTTTCTTCCACGCGCTGCGCTGCGCCGTTGCCGTGAGGCGTAAACGCTGCGCCGCCGCTTTGCTGCATACCCCGCAAAACGTTTTCCAGATCCTGTTCCAGCTGCGGCTGGTAGACCTTGTGCCGGGTCATGCCCACTGCGATCATCGCCGCCGCTACCTTGCCAAGATCAGCGGCCGCAATACCTGCATACAGATCCAGCACCGCCTGCCAGACCCGCGGCTCGAGCCGGCCAACCATACCAAAATCGATAAAAGCTACGCGGCCGTCGTCCTGTAACAACATGTTGCCGCTGTGCAGGTCGGCGTGAAAGGTTTCACAATCGGTTACCGATTGCAGCCAGGCCTGCATCGCATTGAACAGGCCGCGCTGCACCATGTGCTTTTCTGCCGGGTTGCGCCATTCGCTGGAGGTGAGTGAACGACCATGCACCCTTTCCATGGTGAGAACCTTGCCTGAAGAGCAACTTTTTATCGCTGCCGGTGCAAAGACGTCGTCAATGCCGTGTTGCAGTACGAAGTTGTTAAACAAGACCAGGTTGCGCGCCTCTTTGCGAAAATCACATTCGTCGAGCATCGACTGGTGAATTTCGCGGATGATATCGGTAATTGCCGAGCGGCTCAGTGCGGGCGTCACCAATTCAAGCAATCGCGCCACAACAAAGGCTGTGTTCAAATCGGTATTGATGGTTTCGCGGACCCCGGGTTTTTGTACTTTCACAACTACTTCGCGACCGTCGAGTAAAACGGCCGCATGCACCTGAGCGATAGAAGCGGACGCAAGTGGCCTGGGATCGATGCGCAAAAACTTTTGCTCGATACGGGCGCTCAGCTCGGATTCGATAAGTTTTGCGAGGGTGCTGAATGGTACGTTGGGGGTGCGGTCGAGGCAGAGCTGGAATTCCTCGACATAGGGTTCGGGGAAAAGCGTGGGCGAGCTGGCAATAAATTGCCCCAGTTTTATATAAGTGGTGCCCAGTGATTCGAACAGCTTGCGCAATTCGCGCGGCTCCGGCCTGCGGCGTTTACGCAGGCAGCGTGCCGCGACCTGCGAGATTTTCAGCAAGGTTCGGTTGATGCGCACGGCGCCTTGCAATGTCTGTCTTGCAGCATTTGCCCACTGCGGTGCGGTATCGAAAAGGCTCAAGGTTCAATTGCTCCAAAGGTTCTTTGTACGCAACCGGAAACTGGCACGATGGTCGCGAAGGTGTGGGAAAGTTCTATACCGGAACTGCTGGAAGTGATTTGCGTGAGTCACCAGGCCGCAAGCACTAAACGGCAAGCACCTGCATGGCACGCTTTGAATACATCCATGTACGCTCGCCGGCGGCGTCCTGCTGCCGGACGGCCATGCGGGTGCTTGCCGTTTCCTGCTGCGGCCAACAGCTCCGTGCATTTCGCGAATCCAGTAAACCGTGATGCTGGCAACCTCGCGTTGAGTTTAGATATCGAGGTTGGCGACCTTCAGCGCATTTTGCTCGATAAACTCTCTGCGCGGTTCAACCTGGTCACCCATCAGGCAGGTAAACATCTGGTCGGCGGCAATCGCGTCCTCGATCGAAACCCGCAACATACGACGCACTTCCGGGTCCATCGTGGTTTCCCAGAGCTGCTCCGGGTTCATCTCGCCAAGCCCCTTGTAGCGCTGGATCTGGTAGCCACGCTTGGCTTCCTGCATTAGCCAGTCGAGCGCTTCGGGGAAGCTCGCGATCGGCTGGTGTTTTTCGCCGCGACGCACGAAGCCACCTTCCTCGATCAGGCCGCTGATTTTTTCGCCCAGCGCGACGATGGCGCGGTACTCCGCTGACTGGAAGAAATCCTGGCCAACCAGCGTCTTGCGTGTAACGCCATGTGAGGTGACGCGAATCTCGGGCAGGTAGCGCTTGCGCTCGGTGTCGTGGTAAACCCGGGCCTCGAAGCGCGGCTGGCCAGGACGGTAGCTGGCATCGAAACGCGCCTGCAGCTGCGCGCACCAGTCGGCAACACCTGATTCATTGACCAGGCCGGCTTCCGGCAACAGCGGCAAGTCAACAAAGTGAGTGAGTGCTTGCTTTGGGTAACGCTGCGAAAAACGCTCAATCATTGCAGAAACTGAACGGTATTCCGAGACCATCTGGCCAAGCGATTCTGCGGCGATAGCCGGTGCTTCTGCACTGATATGCAAGGCCGCTTTCTCCAGCGCCACCTGGACCAGGAAGGAATCAAGCTCCTCGTCATCCTTGAGGTAGCTGTGCTGCTTGCCCTTACTGATTTTGTACAGCGGCGGCTGCGCGATAAACACATGGCCGCGTTCAATCAGTTCGCGCATGTGGCGAAAAAAGAAAGTCAGCAACAAGGTACGAATATGTGAGCCATCCACATCGGCGTCAGTCATGATGATGATCGAGTGATAGCGCAGCTTGTCGGCGTCAAATTCGGAAGCGCCGATCCCGCATCCCAGCGCGGTCACGAGGTTCCCCACTTCGGCGGACGTGAGCATCTTGTCGAAGCGCGCTTTTTCGACGTTGAGAATTTTACCCTTCAGCGGCAGGATGGCCTGGGTTTTGCGTGCACGACCCTGCTTGGCCGAACCGCCGGCCGAATCGCCCTCCACAATGTAGATTTCCGATAGCGCCGGATCCTTTTCCTGGCAGTCGGCCAGCTTGCCCGGCAAGCCGGCAATATCCAGAGCACCCTTGCGGCGCGTCATCTCGCGCGCCTTGCGTGCCGCTTCGCGTGCTCGCGCTGCGTCGATCATCTTGTTGACCACGCTCTTGGCGTCCTGCGGGTTTTCCAGCAGATAAGTCGCCAACTGCTCGCCCATGGTCTGCTCTACCGCGGTTTTCACCTCGCTGGATACCAGCTTGTCCTTGGTCTGGGATGAAAACTTCGGATCCGGCACTTTGACCGACACGATCGCGGTGAGCCCTTCACGCGCGTCGTCACCGGTGGTGCTGACCTTGGTGCCCTTGCCCATGTTTTCTTTTTCTATATAGGTGTTAAGGCCCCGCGTCAGCGCAGCGCGAAAACCTGCCAGGTGTGTGCCACCATCACGCTGCGGGATATTGTTGGTATAGCAATAGATATTTTCCTGGAAGCCATCATTCCACTGCATCGCGACTTCGACGCCTATATCGTCGTTAGTGGTCGTGAAATAAAGCACCTTGTTTATCGGTGTTTTGTTCTCGTTAAGATGCTCTACAAAAGCGCGCAGGCCACCTTCATAACGGAATGTATCTTCCTTGCCGCTGCGATCGTCTTTCAGGTGAATATAAACACCCGAATTAAGAAAGGACAGTTCTCGCAAGCGCTTGGCAAGAATTTCGTAGTGATAATCGATACTGGTAAAGGTTTCCGGCGACGGATGGAAATGCACGGAAGTGCCCGACTCCGCGGTTTCGCCGACTATCGCCAGCGGTGCCTGCGGAACACCGTGCACGTAGATCTGTTCGTGAACCTTGCCGGCCCGTCTAACGGTCAGGGTAAGGTGCGAGGACAGCGCGTTGACCACCGACACGCCGACCCCGTGCAGGCCACCGGAGACCTTGTAACTGTTGTCATCAAATTTACCGCCGGCGTGCAGTACGGTCATGATGACCTCCGCGGCAGAGACACCCTCTTCATGGATATCGGTAGGAATGCCGCGGCCGTTGTCGGAGACGGTGACTGAATTATCGGTGTGAATGCTTACATCGATTTGCGAGCAGTGGCCGGCCAGCGCTTCATCGATAGAGTTGTCGACCAGCTCGAAGACCATGTGGTGCAGGCCGGTCCCGTCGTCTGTATCGCCGATGTACATGCCGGGGCGCTTGCGAACCGCGTCGAGGCCTTTGAGAACCTTGATACTGGACGAGTCGTATTTGGTAGTTAATTCTTCACTCATATCGACTGCCTTTCACTCGCTTTGTGTGGCATTGCAGGACTGCCCAACAGCAATTTTGCGGCTGTATCGCGCGCGCCTGCCGGGGCGCGAAAATTGCACTGGAACAACCTTATAAAAATCTTATATTTCAACCATTTAGCAGCAGCACCAGCAGGTCATTTTCAGTGCTTGCAGGCATCCCAGTCAAGCCTTTTATGGGGTAG
>JBATGO010000031.1:0-18039 GCA_049665845.1 Pseudomonadales bacterium
GTGTGGATGCGGCGATAGAGGGTGCCGAGCGCGTCGCCATACCTGTGACCTTCGGCGTACTGACCACGATGGCGGCATTTACACCGCTCGCTTTTCTGGATGGCTTTATGGGGCGCATGGTGTATGCGCTGCCTATTGTCGTCATTTCCGTGCTGTTTGTTTCACTCATCGAAACCAAGTTGATCCTGCCTGCGCACCTGAAATACCTCAAGCCAATGCGCAGCAACGCAACCGGTGGATGGCGTTACTGGCAGCAAAAAATTTCCAACGGTTTCGAGGCAGTCATTCTGACGCGCTATGGCCCCTGGCTGCAGCGTGCGCTGCGCAATCGCTATCTGGTGCTCGCCGGTTTTATCGGCATATTCGCGATTACCGTAGCGTTGCTTTCAAGTGGCTGGATGCGCTTTACCTTTATGCCCAGGGTGCCGGCTGAGACCGTCGTCGCATCGCTGAGCATGCCGGTGGGTACGCCTTTCGAAGTGACCGACAGGCACGTGGCGCGCATTGCCAGCCTGGCAGCCGAGCTCAAGGCCAAATACACCAACGGCAATGGGGAAGGTGCGATCAAGCATATTCTCGCGGTCACAGGTTCGCAAAGGTCTGGCGGAGAGGGGCCGCACCTCGGACGCGTGGCGATAGAGATGTATCCTCCGGAAAAGCGTCCCGTTGCGCTCGAAAGTCATGAGTTGAGTACCGAACTGCGCAGGATGATCGGGGTGATTCCGGGCGCCGAAGGCCTGACTTTTCGCTCGGAAATTTTCAGTGTCGGCTCGCCCCTGCATGTGCAGTTGCGTGGTAATTCTTTCGAGCGCCTCGCCGATGTGGCCGAGCAGATCAAGGCGAAGCTGTCCAGCTACCCTTCGGTATTTGACATTAGCGACAGCTACGCACAGGGCAAGCAGGAGCTGCATGTCGAGCTGTCGCAGGAGGGCAGGGTGCTCGGCCTGACGCGGGCCAGCCTGCTCTCGCAAATCAGCCAGGCGTTTCGCGGTTTCGAGGCGCAGCGCATACAGCGGGGGCGGGACGATGTGCGCGTGCTGGTGCGTTTGCCGCGCAGCGAGCGCAGCGCGCTGGCGACCCTCGATGCGCTGGAAATCGTGATGCCGGATGGCAATACGGCACCGCTCTCGCATGTAGCCAGCGTGTCCGCTGCAAAAGGCCCGGCGACGATTACACGCATTGACCGCTATCGTGTCGTCGATGTAACGGCCGATTTTGACAAAAGTGAAACCAATGCGATAGCACTCAGTGATGACCTGACCGCACATGTTGAAAACGTACTCGCCAACTACCCAGACATAGAATATTCGATGGAGGGAGAGGCGCGCGAACAGCGTGATACCACTGCCATGCTGGGCACATCGCTGGTCGGCCTGCTGTTTTTTATTTATTGCATGCTGGCGTTGCCGTTGCGCTCCTATGTTTTGCCGCTGATTGTCATGTCGGTAATACCTTTCGCGCTGGTCGGCGCTGTGGCCGGGCACATTATCATGGGTGAGACCATGGTCATGCTCAGCTACATGGGGCTGTTGGCGCTGGTGGGTGTGGTGGTTAACGATTCGCTGGTGCTGGTGGATTTTTTCAACCAGGCAAGGCGCGAGGGCCACAGTTTCGAGCAGGCCGTCAGCGAGGCAGGGGTCAAACGCTTTCGCGCAGTTATGCTCACATCGCTCACCACGTTTTTCGGCCTGTTGCCGATGATGGTCGCTACCAGCACACAGTCGCGATTCCTGGTGCCGATGGCGATATCACTCGGTTTCGGGATTCTCTTTGCCACCGCGATCACGCTGTTACTGGTACCGACGGTGTTAATGATTGCGCGCGATATTCGAATTGCTGTGCGCAAACTGTTGCAGCTGGAACCATCAGGGACGGAAGGCTCCCTGTAAGTACGCGAAGCGGTCAGGCAACAGGTGACAGGTAACGTCGATGAGGGGGGCTTAAGTTGAATAAAGTATTGGTAGCGGGCTGGAACCCGCTCGCGCGCAGCTTTCACTGGTTTACGCTGGTGCTTGTTGTTGCGGCGGCGACGCTGGGATTTCTCGCCGAAGAGCGTTCCATTGGCCCTGCCAAGCTGGAGCTGTTCGCCACGCATAAATCACTGGGCCTGAGCGTGCTGGTGCTGGTCGCAGTGCGGCTCTTATGGCGACTGTTGTCGACACCCGCAGCGCCAATTGGCGGCCTTTCGAGAGCGTCGCAGCGCGCCGCAGGCGCTGGACATGCAGCGCTGTACCTGGTTTTACTAACGCTGCCGCTAAGCGGCTGGTGGCTCACCTCGGTGGCCAATTTTCCTTTCCACTGGTTTGGCCTGTTTGAGGTGCCTATGCTGGTACCTGCCAGCGAGGCCGACAAGGACATTGCGAAAGAGGCGCATGAAACACTGTTCTGGGTACTGGTGCTGCTGGTTGCAGGTCATGTTCTGATGACGATCCGGCATCGACGCAAGGGTATTGCCGTTGCCGAACGCATGCTGCCACAGCGGCCTGCAGCACCGTGGTTTTTCGCGTTGCTGTTATCGTTGTCCGGCGTGATCGTATTCTGGGCGCTGGCTTCTGCAGATGCACTGGGCGGGGCGAACGCAGCAATTGATCAGCGCAAGGCTGAACTGCGGAAGCCAGGCAGAGAAATTGCTGCGCAGGCCCCGTTACAGAAGGCAGACACAGAAGCGATACAGGCTTCAGCAAAAACTTTCGAAGAGGGGCAGATTTCCGCATCGCTGCCTGCGCAAGCAACAGAGACAAGTGCCGCGCAAGCAACAAAGAAGAGTGCCGCGCAAGCGACGGGCTGGTCAGCAGTGGCGCAAGACAGCAAGCTTGAGTTTATTGGAAAATACCTGGGCACCGAATTTACCGGCGGTTTCCGGCGCTTTTCGGTAGATATGGAATTTGACCCGGCAAATCCCGCAGCGGGTCGCATCGATGTCAGTGTCGATGTCAGCAGCGCCACAACCGGCAGCGGCGATATGGATGAAATGCTGCCCGACCCGGACTGGTTTTATTTTGGGCAGTATCCCACGGCACGATTTACCAGCACGCGGCTGCAGCGAGCCGGGCAGGGCTACCGCGCTGAGGGTACGCTGACGCTGAAAGGCCACAGCAAGCCAGTTGCGATATCATTCGCGTGGCAGGCGGATGCCGGTGACCGCGCGCGCATGCAGGTTAGTGCGACGCTCAATCGCCGCGATTTTGCTATAGGCAGTGGCGAATGGTCGAATGACGACAGCATCGGGTTTGAGGTCGATGTGCGCGCCGGGCTGCTGTTGGAAAAACCCGCCAGCATGACAGGTTCAGCAAACTGAAGTAGCAAACAATACCTGCACAGCTTAATACCGATACAGTTAATATCGATATAGTTAATACCAATGCAGATAATTCCAGGACGGTTGCTACCGGTAACGATGCAGAATAAAGCAGGCTGATTGCCACAACAATAAACCGTCAAGCAGGCGGCGATCACGAGTAACTTCGCTCGGCATTAAAAAAATAACGCAAGACAGGGGAGCACCGCATGAAAACCCGGGCAGCTGTTGCAATGCAGGCAGGCAAGCCACTTGAAATCGTCGAAGTCGATCTGCAGGGTCCGCGTAAAGGCGAAGTGCTGGTAGAAATCAAGGCGACCGGTGTGTGTCATACCGACGCGTTCACGCTTTCCGGCGATGATCCTGAAGGTGCGTTCCCTGCGATCCTCGGTCATGAGGGCGCGGGCGTTGTGCTCGACGTGGGCGAGGGCGTTCGGTCGGTGAAGCCCGGCGATCATGTCATACCGCTGTACACGCCGGAGTGCCGCGAGTGTGATTTCTGCCTGCATCCCAAAACCAATCTCTGCCAGGCTATTCGCGAAACCCAGGGCCGCGGTGTCATGCCCGACGGCAGCAGTCGCTTCTCGCTCGATGGCGAACCGATCCTGCATTACATGGGCTGTTCCACCTTTTCCAATTACACCGTGTTGCCTGAGATCGCGCTTGCCAAGGTGCGCAGCGATGCGCCTTTCGACAAGATCTGCTATATCGGTTGCGGTGTTACTACTGGCGTCGGCGCGGTTGCTTTCGATGTAAAAGTCGAGCCCGGTGCAAACGTCGTGGTGTTCGGGCTCGGCGGTATTGGGCTGAACGTGATCCAGGGCGCGAGGATGGTCGGCGCCGACATGATCATCGGTGTAGATATCAACGAAAGTAAAACCGCGCTTGCGCGGCAATTTGGCATGACCGATTTCGTTAACCCGGACAAGGTCGACAACGTGGTCGAAGCACTGGTCGATCTGACCGGCGGCGGTGCCGACTACAGTTTCGAATGCATCGGCAACGTGAATACCATGCGCCAGGCGCTGGAGTGCTGCCACAAGGGATGGGGCGAGGCCTGCATTATCGGCGTTGCGGGTGCCGGGCAGGAAATCAGTACACGACCCTTCCAGCTGGTTACCGGGCGCGTCTGGCGTGGCACTGCCTTCGGTGGCGCACGCGGCCGCACTGACGTACCTAAAATAGTCGACTGGTATATGGACGGCAAGATCAATATCGACGACCTGATCACGCACACCATGCCGCTGGAAAAAATCAACGACGCCTTCGCCCTGATGCACCGCGGCGAATCCATTCGCTCCGTGGTAACGTTTTAGGCGCTTTACGGTTTCGTGACGAGCGGGCAATCGGCATAGCATCGGTGGCAAGCTGTGAAAAAAATTGGTGAACACAAGTGTTTTGGCGGCAGGCAGCTGCGCTTCGAGCATCGCTCGAATGTGCTGGCTTGCAACATGCGCTTTGCAGTTTTCCTGCCGCAAGCTGCCGAGCATGGCGCAGTGCCATTACTGTGGTGGCTGAGCGGGCTGACCTGCGACGACCAGAATTTTGTTGTCAAAGCGGGCGCGCAGCGCTACGCCAACCAGCAAGGCATAGCGATCATCTGCCCGGATACCAGTCCGCGCGGCGCAGGTGTGCCGGACGATGCAGAGGGCGCCTGGGATTTTGGCCTTGGTGCAGGTTTCTATGTCGACGCAACTGAAAAGCCCTGGGCCTCGCATTACCGCATGTACAGCTATGTCAACGAAGAGTTACCGGCGCTGGCATTTGCCAGCCTGCCATTGGACGATACCCGGCAGGCTATTAGCGGGCATTCGATGGGAGGCCACGGTGCACTGATGATTGCGCTGAAAAACCCGCAACGATTTCGCTCGGTTTCAGCGTTTGCACCGATTGTTGCGCCCGGCCAATGTCCCTGGGGAGAAAAAGCGCTCGGCAATTACCTGGGCAATAACAAGCAGGCATGGCGTGAATACGATAGCTGCCAGTTGTTCACCACGATCGGCGATGAAGACAAGCGCCTGCCCATGCTGGTCGACCAGGGCAGCGCTGACGAATTTCTGCCTGAGCAGCTGAAAACCGAATTGCTGGAGCAGGCGGCCAGGCTAAATAATTACCCCGCGACGGTTCGCTACCAGGCCGGCTACGACCACTCCTACTTTTTTATCGCGAGTTTTATTGGTGAGCATATTGACTTTCACGCGACACATTTGCGGGATTGTTGAGCAAGCGCTGCGGGCCGGCACTTGCATGCAAAAGACTTGCCGCGCGAATGGCGCATAGCAAATAACAGAACCCGCACAAACGGAGTATCCAGGGCATGCGTGTTATAGAAATTTCAGAACCCGGCGGGCCGGAAGTGCTGCGCATCACTGAACGGGAGCCGCCTGTAGCGCGCGCCGGGGAGTTACTGATCGCTGTACATGCGGCCGGCGTTAACCGGCCGGACATTATCCAGCGTATGGGTCTTTATCCCGCGCCGCCCGGCGCTTCGGACCTGCCCGGACTTGAGGTTGCAGGTATTGTCGCAGCTGTCGGCGAGGGCGTGCCAGGCGGTGCCGGAGGCTGGCGCGAGGGCGACAGCGTATGCGCGCTGGTCAACGGCGGGGGCTATGCCGAATACGTTGCAGCAGAAGCAGGCCAGTGCCTGCCGATACCAAAGGGCTTGAGCGCGGTTGAAGCTGCCAGCCTGCCTGAGACGTTCTTTACGGTTTGGTCAAATGTGTTCGATCGTGCCGGACTGCGCGCTGGCGAATCCTTCCTCGTGCACGGCGGCACCTCAGGTATTGGTGTTTCCGCAATACAGATGGCGCAGGCGATCGGCGCCACGGTATACGCGACTGCAGGCAGCGACGAGAAATGTGCGGCCTGCGAATCACTGGGCGCGAGCAAGGCAGTAAACTACAGGAAAGAGGACTTTGTCGAAGCCATTCGCGAACAGCTTCGCGAGCGTGCGCACAAGAACAACAGCCAGCCCGGTATCGATGTGATCCTCGATATGGTAGGCGGCGATTATATCCAGAGGAATTTCAGCCTCGCGGCGCTCGACGGGCGTATCGCCAACATCAATTTCCAGGCTGGCTTCGAGGCAAAGGTTAACTTCATGCCGATGATGACCAAGCGCATTACCTTTTCGGCCTCCACGCTGAGGCCGCAATCGGCTGCGAACAAGGCGCGTATCGCCAGTGCCTTGCAAAAGGATTTCTGGCCGCTGATTGAACAAGGCAAAATCAGACCGGTGATCGCAGCAATATTTCCACTCGCCGATGCCAGCGAAGCGCATCGACTGATGGAGAGCAGCAGGCATATCGGTAAAATTATCTTGCAGGCGAGCGCGCCATGAATTGCGCCAGCTTTCGATGCGTATGCAGCGCTGCAGCGTTCGCGCTCAATGCTGTGTGCCTGCAGTCGGCGCATGGCGACAGCCTGGCGCGCATGGCCGAAGCGCTGCGTTACCCTACCGTAAGCTACCAAAATCGCGAGCAGATCGACTACCGCCAGTTCGATGCATTTCTGTCTTTTCTGCAACGCAGCTATCCAAAAACCTTTGCCCGTCTCGAAATCGAAACGTTTTCGCAATTCAGCCTGTTATTGACCTGGCGCGGTAGCGACGCGTCACTCGCGCCGGTATTGCTGGATGCACACTACGATGTGGTGCCGATTGAGCCAGGTACGCTCGACGACTGGCCGCATCCGCCTTTTGCCGGCAAGCTTGCCGACGGTTACCTGTGGGGCCGCGGTGTTATCGACGACAAGCTCGCGGTGATTGCCTACTTTGAAGCGCTGGAACGCCTGTTGTCGCAGGATTTCGCGCCTGCGCGGACGCTCTATATCTCGATCGTGCACGATGAGGAAATTGGCGGGCACCAGGGCGCCGCGGTAATTGCTGCGGCGCTCAAGGCGCGCGGTATTTCTTTTCCGTATATGGTGGGCGAGGGCGGCGGGCTTATCGAGCAAACGCCGTGGCTGGCTGAGCGACCGATGGCGATGATTGCGCTGGCTGAAAAAACCTATGTCACGCTAACGCTTTCGGTAAGCGGCGAGGGTGGACATTCCTCGATGCCGCCGCCGGACAACGCCATCGCGAGACTGGCGAAAGCCGTGGTAAAAGTGCACGAAAACCCGCTGCCACCACAATTGCGGCCGCCGATAACCGAGATGCTCGCTGTGCTCGGCGGCGAGGTGGGCGGTACGCGTGGCTGGTTAATGCAAAATCTTTGGCTGGGCAGGCCGCTGGTGCTGAATGCATTGATGGAGAACCCCGCTAACAATGCGATGGTGCGTTCCACCTCGGCGTTGACCATGTTCAATGGCGGTGTCAAGGAAAATGTCATTCCCCAGCGCGCCGAGGCAAAGGTCAATATGCGCCTGCTGCCAGGCGTGACAATCGACGAAGCGGTGAGAGCCATTCGAAAAATCGTCGATGATAGCGGCATCGAGATAAGCGTTGATTCGTGGGGACAGAGTCCGCCGGTGGCGACGGTCGATGGCGATGGCTACGCACGCATAAGCGCCGCAATAGAAAAGGTGTTTCCCGACACACTGATAGTGCCGGGGCTTTTGGTCGCCAGCACCGACACGCGACACTACAGCATTATCAGCAAGGAAATTTACCGTTTCCGCCCGTTCCGCTTGCCGCTGGCAGATGCGCCCCGTATCCACGCCACGGGCGAACGGCTGGCTGCGCGCAGCGTTGCAGAATCGGTAGCTTACGCTGAAGCACTGATGAAAAGTATTACAGCACCTTAATTGCAGTGTCAGCGCTGAAGTGTCAGGATTGAAATGCCTGGATTGAAATTGCAGTGTTGAGATGGCAGTGTTGAGATGGCAGTGTTGATGATGTGGAGCATGCTTGATGGGCAACATGCTTGATGGGCAACAAACAGCGCGGGCCATCGGCAGCGGCTGGATCGCCGGCGCGGGCGGCTGCAGTTTTAGTCACACGCGCCAGCTGATAATATAACTGGCTGACGTATTAAACGGGCGCGAAGGCGCTGGAGGCAGGTAATGAACAATGTGGCAGAAATGAACCTTGGTGGTATCGCGGGCTTTGATATCCCTGACCCCGGGTCTGTGCCTCGCATGGAGGGCAAGGTCTCCGCCGCCGAGTGGCAGGCGCGCGTTGAACTTGCGGCTACCTATCGGCTGGTTGCGTTATATGGCTGGACTGATCTCGTATTCACGCATATATCCGCGAGACTGCCCGACGAAGACGGTGAGGAGCGCTTCCTGATCAATCCCTACGGCGTGCTGTTTGATGAAATGACGGCCTCGAGCCTGGTCAAGATCGACCTGCAGGGCAATATCAAAAGCGATACGCCTTATTTCGTGAATCCGGCCGGTTTTACCATTCACTCTGCCGTGCACAGTGCCCGCAACGATGCGGGTTGCGTGATGCATGTGCACACGCCTTACGGCATTGCTGTATCGGTGCAGAAAGACGGGCTAAGGCGTTACACGCAGTTTTCCATGCAGGTGATCAACGACCTTGCGTATCACGACTACGAAGGTATCGCGCTCGATCTCGACGAGCGCGAGCGGCTCATTGCCGACCTTGGAGCAAAGAGTCTGCTGATGCTGCGCAACCACGGTACGCTCACGGTCGGCAAAAACTGCGCGATTGCATTCCTGCGCATGTACTTCCTCGAGAACGCCTGTAAAACCCAGGTGCTGGCGCAGTCGGTGGGAGGAGCGGAGCACCTGCACGAAGAGCCGCAGGCGATGGCAGATCGGGTCGGCCAGCAGGGCGAGGTGGCGTTCCAGCCCGGCATGGGTGACAACCTGATCTGGCCCGGCCTGATACGGAAACTGCGGCGAGCCAACCCAGGCTACGAGCATTAAGAGAATTATGTCCTGCGCTTGAAAATGTCCTGCGCTTGAAAAGGTAGCTTCAGCTCAACCGGTAATCCAGCCGATCCTGTTGTCGAGCTGGATGGCCCCGCTGCCGTGGCTGCCTTTCGCATAGGCCACTTCGTTTTCAAGCAACTGCCGGTAGCGCGCTTCGATACGATCGCGCTTGAGCTTCAACGTTGGCGTGAGCATGTCATTGTCGATGCTCCACGGCTCCTCGCACACCACGATGCTGGACAGACGCTGGTGTGATTCCAGTTGTTTGTTCACCGACTCCAGTGTGTCCGCAAGGCTGCTACTCAATTCCTCCCGTGATACCGAAGCGCCCGCATTGGTAACCACCAGCGCGACCGGTTGCGGCAGGCCGGAACCGAGCACGCAGGATTGCTCGATAAAACTGTTGCTACCCAGCAGGCTTTCAATCGGCACAGGCGCAACGTACTTGCCCTTGGCGGTTTTGAACTGCTCCTTGACCCTGCCGACTATGCACCAGGCGCCGTCTTCGCGCTGCATGGCCTTGTCGCCGGTTTTGAACCAGTCACCCTCGAAGGATTCCTCGGTTGCCTGCGGATTGTTGTAGTAGGTGCTGAATACTGACGGCCCGCGAATCAGCAGTTCGCCGCTGGCAGCAGTTTTTAATTCGACGCTGTTGCAGGCTGCACCGATAGTGCCGAGGCGCGATGCTTCAAAGGGCTGGTTGGTGCAGGCGGCGCCACTGGTTTCACTCATACCCCAGCCTTCGGCAATATTGATGCCGAGCCGGTTATACCAGCGCAGCAGGTCCGCGGAGATTGGCGCGCTGCCGGAACCAAAAAATTCGCAGTCACCGAAGCCGAGTGAATGACGTATTTTCTTTGCTACCCGCTTGCCGAGTACCGGCACAGACAGCAGCCGCTGCAGTTTTTTATCCGGAATCTGTTCGAGCACCTTGGACTGGAATTTTGCCCACAACCGTGGCACCGAAAGAAATGCCGTGGGTTCGGCATGGCGCAGGTCATCGATAAAGGTTTCCAGTGAGTCGTTATAGAAAATTTCCATGTTCGCGTAAAGTGAGTTCATGGTTACCATTGAGCGCTCGGTAATATGCGCAAGCGGCAGGTAGGAGATGAGCCGGTTGTGGCCTTCGGGCAGCCAGCTCACAACGTCGTGCGATGCGGCAGCCAGGTTGCGCCCGCTCAATACAACGCCTTTTGGTTGGCCGGTACTGCCCGAGGTGTATACGATGGTGTACATGTCGTCGAGCGCAGGATCGGCAATCTCGACTGCCGGTGTTTGTGCCGCCAGCCATTCGCGCCACTGGTATTGCGCTTCGATACCGGGGTAGGGGAAGGCGATACGGTGCACATCCGTAGCGGCTCCGGCCAGTGCTGCGTAATTGTCCAGCTTGCCGACAAACATCGCCTTGCTGCCACTGTGCTCAAGAATATAGCCTATCGTGTCGCTGCCAGCGGTCGCGTAAATGGGCACGCTCACCATACCGGCCATCGCGATGCCGATATCGACGACCAGCCATTCGACGCTGTTTTTCGCCAGGATTGCAACGCGATCGCCGGGCGCCAGTCCCAACGCATGCAAGCCCGCTGCAACGCGCCTCGCCATGTCGTCGATATCGCCCCAGCTATAGCTATGCCAGTGTCCATCGACTGGCTGGTGCACATAGGGCGCATGCGGATGTTCCGCGGCGCGTAGTTTAAATTGTTGCAGGGGTCCGACGTATTCCATGATTAATGCGATGTTTGTGGTGAGTGAGCCGGTAGCGAGATGCGGCGTAGGCAGAATTCGGTATTGTTCCCAATACGCTGCACAATTTTGCCCGTATTTACCGACTAACTCAATATCGCGAGCGCTGGCCGGGGATGTTTGCTGCTGAAGCAGGACCCATGTTACCAGTAATCGCGATCTTCCCTGTACAGGCAGTGTCACTTGCTTTGGCGCCCGCGATTGCACGCGGCGGGCACTGCCGCTGCTAAGGCGGATTACGCTGTTTCGCGGGTATTTGCCCTGCGCCTGTGGGCGGGTAGAATAGCGCCCGCACGAATTGCAGGCTTTGGCCGGCGAAGCATTAAAGTTTATTAACCAGCGACAGGATTTTCAGGTATGACGACGGTGACGTACATCAGTGCCGAAGGGGACGAACAGAAAGCAGTGGGCAAGCCGGGCCTCTCGGTGATGCAATTGGCCATTGACGAAGGTATCGACGGCATCGTTGCTGAATGTGGTGGCGGCTGTGCCTGCGCGACCTGTCACTGTTATATTGATGAACGCTGGACTGAAATGGTGGGTCCACCGAATGAGTTTGAAGATGAAATGCTGGACGGCACCGCGAGCGAACGCCGTGACAACAGCCGGCTCTCCTGCCAGGTTGTATTGACCGAAGATATGGATGGCCTGATCGTGCATCTGCCTGAAGAACAATAGCGAGTTCCCGATACTATGAGCAAACAGCGAATTCGCGAACTCCTCGATGAACTCGGCGAGGAGCTTGGCAAAGGTGACGTCGACGATGAAGCGCTTGATTTATTTAATGCGCTGGATCGCGATATTCGTGAAGCGAGTGAAAGCGGCGCAGGCGAGGAGGGTGATACCGGCGACCTGCTTATGGAACGTGCCCGGAAACTCGAAGCGCGCTTCGCTGCGAAGCATCCGAATGCCGAATTATTCCTGCGCGAAATTGCCGATACGCTTGGCAAGCTCGGCATCTAGTTTTTACTAGGGCTGCAACCAGAATTCAGGCTTGTTTTTCGCGCGGCGCATCCTGTTCAGGGTCTGCAGCACCGCAGGCACTTTTACCAGCTTCAGTGTCAGCACATGCTTGCCCGGGTAATCGCAAAGTACCAGCCCGGCAAACAGTGTGAGCAAGCCCTGGCCGGGCAGTACCAGCATCGCGATTCCTGCCACTATCAGCACTGTTCCCACAACGTTTTTTATCGCGATGATGACCAGGTCGCGCATACCGAGATATTTTTTTACGTCGCGCGTTTCGCTGTTTGACACGAAATAGTCGGCGGGCAACGCCGCGACAAAATGTGGCAGCGCCAGCAGCGTGGCGAGTAGCGCAAGCACCGACAGGCCTGCCAGCCAGAAACCCAGTTGGGCATGCTCTGCCAACACACCGCGCAGGTTGCTGAACCAGGTTTCCATTAGCTGTTGTCCTGGCCTGCGCCAGGGCGAATCCGCGCGATCACGTAGGCATGGTCGCTGGCTTTTTGCGCGCGTTCCAAATCGCCGGGCCTGACGCCAAGTAGTTCATTGCCGTGCAGTATTTCGTACTCAACGCGTTCTTCAGCGTACATTGTCCGCGGTACTACACCGTGCATCAGGGCGTGCAGCTTGCCGCGATGGTTATAGTCAAAGCGCTCGTCAATACGCAGTGTTTCCACCATATTGATGCGTGCTTCTCCCAGGAGCGTGCGCAGTGTCGCGCTGTGCTCCGTGTCATTAAAATCCCCGGTGACATAATATTCGACTTGCTCTGTATCGCTCCTGTCGATGTAGTCGGCGATTAATGCCGCCTGTGCCTGGCGCACTGCATTACGCGGATCGTAGCCCGGTTGCTGTACAGCAAAGATGCTGTGCTGTTTGCGCTTGGAGGCGAGGTGCAGGTTAATAATCAGCAACCAGGCCGAGCAGCGTTCGCCGCGGTTGTGCAGCGCAAATTGCGCAAGCGCTGCTTTGCGGGAATCGACAAAAGCCGGGTCATCTTCGCCAAGTCGCCCGGCGCTGCCGTCGCGCAGGAGTACGCGCTCGGGGTTATACAAAAACGCGTTGCGGATATTGCCGCCGGGCTGGCCGCCATCTGCGCCTGCCTCGGGTGGCAGGTCGACCCAGCGATAGCGCGGCCCTCCCGCCTGTTTGATGTCGCGGCAGATTTGCTTCAGTGTGTGGTGTGCACTGACCCGCTCGGTAATTTCTGCGCCGTCGCCGTCCTGGATTTCCTGCAGAGCAACGATATCGGGGCTGCGCGCCTGCAGCACGACGGCCTCAGCGAGCAAGCGGTACTGGCCGCTGCCGATATCGTCGTCGATATCAAGTTGCGGGTCCGCTACCAGTTCAGCCCGTTCGATTGTGGGGTCCAGATTAAAGGTATTCAGCGTGAGGATGCTGAGTGCACCCGCAACAGGTGGCAGCGAGCTGCGGTTGATTGTGACACCGGCGGGCTTTTGCTCAAAGGCGTCGCTCACCGCGATCTGGTAGGCACCGACCCGATAATCCAGCGGGCCGCTTACCCTGCTCAGCAATGTTGCGCCAACGTTTACTTTCGGCGCGTTGCCACTATCGCTGATACGGAAGCCCGGCAGCCACAATGACAGCTTGTTTTCGCCGAGCAGCACCCCGCCTTGCGCGCTGCGCGTGGCACCGAAGCGATGCGCGTGTGTGTCCCAGTCCGCAGGCACTACGACATAATCGCCAAAAGGATTGCTGGGCTGTACAAAGGTAGCGCCGGGCTCTATGCAGACCAGCATCGATTCCAGCGTATTCAGCAAGGCAGCCTGTTCGCCCGCATCGGCGGGCAGGGTGGCAGCGTCAATAATAAACGGCGCAATGGCCGGGCCGCGCTCATCGAGCAGGTCTGCCGACTTCATTTGCAACTGGGTCACCGGCTTGTCGATTTCCAGCCGCGTGTAGTCAACAATATCACCCTCCAGTTCCAGCAGGCTGCCGACAGCCGGCTTGCGACCGCGGCTGAATACGAACAGTGCATGCGAGCAACCAGTGGCTGCATCGCCATGCCGCGAGGCCTCGTGATCCTGTATAAAAAAGCCGTGCTTGACGCTGCCGGTGACGACACCGCGCGTACGAATACGTTTGCCAGCGAAGGGCGAATAGGGTGTTTGGCCCTGGAGCTGGTAAATGGGTGTCACATGCAAAGCGAGCAGTTCCTTTTTCCGGGGCGGGCCTCAGCTGCTTGACGCAGCCAGCCCGGTGGCGATTATAGCGATGCCGCGCGCGGCACGATATGCGATAGCCCCGCACGCCTTGCGAACTGGCATAATAACGCCCGCAAGCAAGGCTGCCACCGCAACTATATATAGACCGCAACCGCAGGCTGCCCACACTACGACCGGCTGCGCCCGTTGCGGGGCCCAGGTTAATGGAATTTCAGTATGCAAATCGACGATATTGATGTCAGTGATTTTTGCTACAACGGCGACCGCAAGTTTGTCATCGGCGAATGCGCAACCTCGATAGGCAAGCTGTACGAAGATAAACGGGATTACGCGCGCCTGCTCGACGAGTATCAGGACGCCATCGACGCGCTGCAAAACAAGATGTATGCGCACGATCGCTACGGCATGCTGCTGATATTCCAGGCCATGGACGCGGCCGGCAAGGACGGCACGATTCGCCACGTGATGTCCGGGGTTAATCCGCATGGCGTGTTTGTATCTTCTTTCAAGAAGCCCAGTGATGAAGAGCTCGACCACAGCTACCTGTGGCGCACCAATCGGGAGATGCCGGCGCGCGGCCGGCTGCGCATCTTCAATCGCTCCTATTACGAGGAGGTGCTGGTGGTGCGCGTGCACCCGGAGATTCTCACTCGCTACCAGCGCATTCCGGACGAGCTGAAAACCGATACCAATCGGGTCTGGCAACAGCGCTACAGTGATATACGCGCGATGGAGCAATATGAAGCCAACAACGGTATTGTCATCGTCAAGTTTTTCCTGAATTTATCGCGCGATGAGCAGCGCCGGCGTTTTATCGATCGTATCGAGAGGCAGGAGAAAAACTGGAAATTTTCCGAGGCCGATGTGAATGAGCGCGCTTACTGGGACGACTATATGGAAGCCTATGAAGCGGCAATCAACAATACCGCGAGCCGCCATGCACCCTGGTATGTGATTCCGGCCGACAACAAACGCAGCATGCGCCTGCTGGTGTCGCGCGTAGTGTTGCAGCACCTGGAAAGCTTGCCGATGTGTTATCCAAAACTCGGGCAGGCGCAGCTGGACAAGCTCGCGACGCTGAAAAAGGCGCTGGAAAACGACTGACTGCGATGCACTGGCTGCTGACTGCGACGCAATGGGGAATGCGCGGCTAATCGGCCATCGCTGTAACGCGCTGCTGCCCGCTTTTTTTCTCGCTTCGCATATCGCGCTCGATGTCGCGCTGGAAGAAGCTGCCCGGCGAAAGGTTTTCGATCTGTTCAAACAGCGCGATGAACTGCTGCGTCAGTTTGTGCGAGCGCGCCATGTGCACCAATGGCTTTTGCAGGTAGTGTGATTCCTTCATTTTTACTGAACTGCCGATGTAACAGTCGAGCACGGGCATTTCTTCGGCCTTGAGTTCGTCGACCAGTTTTTGTGGCAGGCTCGCCTGCGCGTTGAACTGGTTGATGATCACGCCTTCGATACGCAAATGCTCATTGTGGTCTTCCTTGAGTTCCATCATATTGTCGATCAGGTTGTACAGTGCCTGTTTCGAAAATGAATCACAGTCGAACGGGATCAGCACTGTGTCGGTGCCAATCAACGCTGACTTGCTGTAAAAATTGAAGTTGGGTGCGGTATCAATGTAGATCCGATCGTAGTACTGCTCGAGCTTCTCCAGCGCCTTGCGCAACTGGTAGATTTTGTAGCGGCTCTCCAGGTCTTTTTCAAGGCGTTCGAGCTCGATGCTGGAGGGCAGCAGGGAGAGATTCTCGTAAGCAGTCTCCATGACAAAATCCTGGGGATTAAGCCGCGTCGAGAGCAGGCCGCGTTTTTGCTTGAAAACGCTGGCGACATTGCTTTCTTCCCTGCGCGCTTCGTCGCTGTGGATATCGTAGCCCAGGTATGTGCTGGAGTTGCCCTGCACATCGAGGTCGATCAGCAATGTGGAATAACCCATTTCGGCGCTGATCGCGGCGAGGTTGCAGGCTATGCTGGATTTACCTACACCACCTTTCTGGTTAAACACTACGCGTTTCATTGTTTTGTAACCCCGGTGTCGTATGTTTGCATGTTGTAACTGGCCGCGCTCATCGCGAGCGAAAGACTGTTGGCCCGCCGCTATTTTTCATCCCATGGCGTCGCTGGCACGTCGCGCTCGGTAGCCAGTTCGAGCTGGAAATAACCGTCGCGCCTGAAGCCGAATACCATGGCAATCAGGTTGCTGGGAAACTGTTCGACCAGCGTGTTCATCATGCGTATGCGGGCGTTGAACTGGTTGCGCGAATTGGCAATTTCTGCCTCGACCTCATTCAATGCCTGCTGCAACTCGGCGAAGTTTGTGCTGGCTTTGAGGTCAGGGTTGGCTTCTGCGACACCTAGCAGGTTGCCCAGCTTGTGCGACACTTCGGTTTCGGATTCACTGACGCTGTCCCGATTGCTGTTCTTGCCAGTTATCGCTTCGACGCGCTGCGCGGTGATGTCTTCCAGTACCTTCGCTTCGTGCTGGACGTAGCCGCGCACTGCGCTGATCAGCTTCGGAATCAGGTTGGCGCGTCGCTTGAGCGCGACATCGATGATACTCCAGCCCTCTTCGATCATGTTGCGGAATTTGATGAACTTGTTATAGGTACTGATCGTCCAGACCACCACGAAGATGCCGCCGAAAATAAAAAACGGTGTGTACTCGGACATAGGCCTGTCGCTTCTGTAAAGCTGATTGCTGTATAGCTGTTTGCTGTAAAGGGTTTGATGCCGGGCTCGGAACCCGCTGTCGGGGCTCTGCAGGCCCCTTCGATTGACGCGTATTCTACCCAGTGGGCGACGCGAAATGCTGTAAAACTTTGTAGGGTTTTGCCGGATATTCCTGCTTGCAGTGGTCGGCCGCCTGCGCGTTAATACCGATTCCCCCGCAGCATGCGCACCCTGGCACTGCCGCACCAGTCTTTATTCCTGCGCCTTTTCCCAAATTCCTTTTGACCACAGCCTCATAGCCCCGAGCCTTTACACCTCAGTCTTTACACCTCAGTCTTTACACCTCAGCCTTTACACCTCAGTCTTTACCCCTCAGCCTTTACCCCGGAGCATTAGCCAGAACCGCGCCAGCACCCCTGGCGGCAGTTCCCGGGAAACCACGTAGGCTGCATGTGCAGTTGGCGCTGCGCTGCGCTGCAGCTGTATGCCCCAGAGCCCCTCGACGCCGGTTGGCAGCATGGCGTAACGCACGTCGATGATGCGATCCGGCGCTTCGCGCGAGACGGCGGTGTATCCCTGTGAAAACCAGTGGAAGCGCGTAATATCGAGCGCCTGCTGCGATGCCGGGTCCAGCCATGGAAAGTCGCGCCGGGTATCCAGCGCGGGAATGCTTTCGCCAGCGTACAGTCGCAGCCTGCGACCGGCGAACACGCCGTCGGCGTAGTAGCGGCCCTCGTGCAGGTAAAGCGTTCGCCATAGCAGGATATTGCCAAATCCGGGCCTGGCAATGACATCGCCAGGGCTGTGGCCGCGTTGCAAAGCCAGCTGCTGCGCGGCGTCCAGTGCGCGCTGCTGCTGGGCATAGCCGAGAAACTGGTAGCCAAGCACCCAGGCCACGGCCAGCGCCGCCAGCGAGCGCCTGCGCCACTTCGCTGCAGCCAGTACCAGCAGAATGAGCGGCAGCGATACCAGCGGGTCGATCACGGATACCGTGTCCCAGGAAAAACGCTTGTCGCTGAACGGCCACAGCAGCAATGTGCCGTAACTGGTGCAGGCGTCCAGCAGCGCATGTGTCGCATAGCCGAGCAGCGCAAACGCCAGGGTAAGCCGAAACGGCAGCTGCCAGCGCCGCGCGAACAGCCAGTGGCAGAGCATCGCGACAATAGCCGCACCAAGCGGTATAAAAAACAGCGAATGGGTGAACTGGCGGTGGTACTCGAGGAACAGTAGCGGGTCTTCGCTGGAGCGTATCAGCACATCGAGATCCGGCGCCATGCCGGCCAGCAGGCCAACCAGGGCCGCGGCGCGCAGGCGCGCGGGGTGCGCCAG
>JBATGO010000032.1:0-8862 GCA_049665845.1 Pseudomonadales bacterium
GTATAGCACCGCTATCCAAAACATATTTCATGCTTATTTTGTTTAGCGTTTGTAAATGATGTACTTGGGCATCATCAAACTTGGACGATACGACATTTTTACTTTCTTGAGATTTTCGAAACCCATATCGTCGCCTACATTTATCCTGCAAACCTGGTATTCATCCGATAGTTTTTTTGCAAACTCCCTGAACAAATACTGGGCACAGCCGAGGATATCAAAATCTGTTTTTTCTACCAATATACTTGCAGTGTTCGCGTTTATCTTTTCACCGACGGTAAAACCAATAATCGTGTCTTCAATAACAATTACCAGCCCGATTAAATTCAATTCATCATAATTTTGCAGCATTTTTTTAATAGCGATTCTTTCGCTATAGATTCCATCAAGAAATAGCTCGGTTTCACTGGTAGGCAAATATTTCATTCGATCAGTAATCCATTTGTTGAGTAGCGATAATATTCCTTCTGCATGTTTTTCAACATCCAGTAACTCCAGGCGGTGGTTCGGATGAATTCTTCGGAATTTATTGATTTCGTTTCTTTTATTACTATAACTATTACCCTTTAATTCAATAAGATCGACGCAGTCATATATATAGTCAACCAGCGCTCGCTCAACCAGGTAGTCTTCGAGAACGTCAAATATTTCAGTGTCTTCTTCAAGATCCTGAACGAATCCGGTTACCAGTGATTCGTCAACGTATTCAATCTTGGTATTGGCATTATGTCTGTTGTTGCTTTCCATTAATTCAAAACATTGCGGGATCGCCCTGATAATATTTTTCCGCTCCCCAATTGGTGGTAGCAGCATTGATATGTCGCCATTTACGAGAAGGAACAGACAAAATGTTTCCTCAACTACTAAATAAAATCCACTGCCGTTACTTAGCCATAAATAGTTCGCGGCAAACGTATAATCACTGGTATCGAGATCCAGTAATCGAAGATAGTCTTGCATTATCGGTTTGGCTTTTAGATCGAAAGGCAGCAATTCCTGCTCATTGATTCTTAGATTGCTCATTGGCAGTTTGTATATCCTGGTAATCAACTATTAAAAAACGATGTTTGCGCCTTCACGCTCAATACGCAAGCTCAGGCCGCTGGAGCATCCAACACAAGACGCTAATTCAGGCAGAAACCGCAGCCGTATAGCCGGTAATGGCCCAATCACCGAACACACTCCTCGCTCTCGCCGATTTATATGTATTCGGCACAAACGTCGCACTGTGACAATGAATCAGAAGCATCGAGTTCACGCGCCCTATGGAGCTGAGAATTTACATCGTGCATCGATTTCAAATATTTTGACACTCAACCGTTGATCGAAGAGTTGCCGACATCCGGACAAAGGCAGCAAGTGCATAACCGTAATGTTCGTTCTGATCGACTCCCTATCGCAGCGTTTCTGGCGCTTCGCGTTTTGCTGCGAGGGTTGGTGGTCAACGAACACGGGAATGAAGCGGCTGGGCGATCAGGCCTCTAGCCCACGGGTTTCATTCCAAGGATTGAGATTATTGGAAGCGGCTATGGTTGTAAAGCTATGTGAAGCCCCGGCTGGAGAAGTCACAGGGGAAATCGGCAGGCGCCAGTATCAAGCGCCGGCGAGCCCGCCGATTTCCAGATATTTCGCAAGTTTATCGCTGCGCGAGCGGCCTGTCCCCGGGGGCAGCCTCGGGGAGATTTAGCCTGCCACCATCGTTCTGGATATAGGTGACTTTTTTCCAGGTCGCTTCATCTAACTGAAAAGCGCAAGGCGCGGGCGCTATCTATTTTACCAGGCGGTGCGTTTCGGCTTGATGGCCTCAATTGCTGGTAATGGCGATTGCGAGCGCAAAACAAAACTTTTTTGGGGCCAGATGTCAACCTTCATAGCGCTCCAACACACAACTACTTACCGCTACGACCGGCCCGTCATATTATCGCCACAGGTTATTCGGCTGCGCCCTACCCCGCACTGCCATACAGAAGTGCATAAATATCAGCTAACCATTAGCCCCACAGAGCATCTGGTTTATTGGCAGCAGGACGCGTTTTGTAACCATATTGCACGCGCTACCTTTGCAGAAAAAGTTAGTGAACTGAAATTGCGTGTAGAAATGGTTGCAAATATCGCGTCATTCAACCCATTTGACTTTCTGGTTGACGGACATGTCAACCAGTGGCCTTTCGATTATGGCGATTTACTAAAACGTGATTTGCAAACCTACCTGCTCGCAGATGAGCCGGGCGCAAAATTAGATTCGTTTATCCAGACTTTGCCGCGAGAAGCATCGGGGATCATTAATTTTTTGCTCCATATTAATAGGGATATTTTCGAGCGCATCGAGTATATTCAACGCTTGGATCCTGGCGTGCAAACATGCGAGGAAAGCCTCAGAAAAGCGTCGGGGTCGTGTCGCGACTCCGCGTGGCTACTCGTGCAAACTTTCCGTAATTTGGGGCTGGCCGCACGATTCGTGTCCGGTTATTTAATTCAACTCGCGCAGAAAACGGTGGGCTCTCATCCCACGACGCAAATTGACAGCGCAGACCTGCATGCCTGGGCAGAGCTGTATATTCCAGGCGCTGGATGGCTCGGGCTTGACCCAACATCTGGGCTACTTGCCAGCGAGGGATACATCCCTCTATGCTGCACCAGAGCACCGGCCGCAGCGGCGCCAGTCACAGGCACGACGGAGCCAGGCAACTCACTCCTGCACTTTGAAAGCGTTATTACAAGACTACCTGACAGGCCTAATTTATGACCTCATCGCCTGAAGCCAAGGATACAGCTAAATCGACTTTCGACTGGATGAACTACAACCCGGGACAATTTTACGATGAGTTGATTAGCGAGCCGGGGCATGCGAGAAAATCGAGCGAAGGAATCATCGCCTATCTGAAGAAGCACTCAAGTCGCTTTATTGCTGCACGACAAAAAGCAACTAATATCGCCATTCAGGAAATGGGCATTAGCTTTACTGTTTATAGCGAGGGCGAGAATATTGATCGCGCCTGGCCGATGGATATTATTCCTCGCGTTATTCCGCTCCATGAGTGGAAGGCAATAGAGAAAGGGCTAAAACAGCGGCTAACCGCCCTGAATTTATTTATTAACGATTTATATAATGATCAAAAAATTCTTAAAGACAAGGTTTTTCCCAGAGAACTTGTAGAAAGCTCCAAAGATTATTTAGTCCCATGCCAGGGCATACAGCCACGCCATGGCGTCTGGGCAAATATATGCGGGTCTGATCTTGTGCGAGATCACAATGGCACCGTCTATGTGCTCGAAGACAACCTGCGCGTTCCATCCGGCGTTTCCTACATGCTCGAAAACAGGGCAGTTACCAAACGGGTTCTGCCGCACTTATTCAACAAGCACAGTATTTTACCTGTTGACGATTATCCCTCACAATTATTCGATATGTTGGCGTCACTCTCTCCCCGCCAGTCCAGCAACCCCGAAATCGCAGTACTCACCCCCGGCATTTATAATTCAGCCTATTTTGAACATGCTTATCTAGCGCAAAGAATGGGTACTGAATTGGTGAGTGGTAACGATCTTGTTGTGACCAAAGACGATTGCGTCTACATGAAGACTATCAACGGGCTGGAAAGAGTTGACGTAATTTACCGACGAATCAATGACGAATTTTTAGATCCAACCGTCTTTAATCCGGAATCATGCGTGGGTACGCCCGGATTATTTCGCGCATGGGCTAAAGGAAAAGTAGGGCTTGCCAACGCGCCCGGAGCCGGTGTTGCCGACGATAAAATCGTCTATACCTACGTACCGACAATCATCAAATACTATCTGGGAGAGGAAGCCCTCTTACCCAACGTCCCTTCTTATTTGTGTGTCAATGATAAGGACAGGGAACATGTACTCGCCAACATGAAAGATATGGTTGTCAAACCAGCCAATGAATCTGGCGGCTATGGGATGCTTGTAGGCCCGGCTTCAACACAAGCAGAGCGCGATAGATTTTCCGCTTTAATCAATAAAAATCCCAGAAATTATATGGCTCAACCTGCGTTGCGACTAAGCACAGCGCCAACACTGTGTGAAGGCCATATTGAGCCACGCCATCTGGACTTAAGGCCTTTTATTCTTCAAGGAGATAGCACCTATGTAACGCCCGGCGGTCTGACGCGGGTGGCTTTGCGCAAAGGCTCTCTCGTGGTTAACTCCTCGCAAGGTGGCGGCAGCAAAGACACCTGGATCGTCGACACGGAATATCAATAACATGCTATCTCAAACAGCCGAAAGGGTATATTGGTTTTCCCGCTATCTGGAAAGAACTGAAAATATTGCAAGGCTAATGTTGGTTCGTCACCAGCTCATTCTGGATCTTCCAACAAAAATTCAACCAGGGTGGCAGGTTTTAATTGACATGCTGGGATTAACGGAAATATTCGAGTCCAGCAATAAAAGCGCAACAGAAAAAAATATTATCGCCTTTTTATTCAGCGATCAAAAAAATTCCGGATCGGTAATCAGCTCGATAAAAAGTGCCAGGGAAAACATTCGAACCACACGTGAAGTCCTGCCCAGCGAAACATGGGAACTTGTAAACGCGTTGTACTTGAGTGTCGCAGAACGATCTGGAAAGGAGCTTCCGCGCAGCCAGCGCCATAAAGTATTGAATGAAGTCATCGGTGCCTGCCAAAATATCTCGGGGCTTCTGGCAGGCACCATGAATCATGACGACGCTTACCAGTTCATTCTGCTCGGGCGAAAGCTGGAAAGAGCAGACATGAGCAGTAGAATCGTCGATGTCGGCTCCTCATCCCTGGTAGGAGCGAAAACAGAAATCCTGCCTTATCAAAATGTACAGTGGATCAGCATACTGCGCTCGCTCAGCGCTTATCAGATGTATCGGCTCAGCGTGCGGCGAAAAGTAACGCCCGAATCGGTTTTGAATTTTTTGATCAAAAGTACGGTATTCCCTCGCTCAATCGCGCACAACCTGCAAGAGATGGAAACGTGCATTCAAAAACTTTCAAATCATCAGCAGCCTTTATCCCTGATACAAAAATTGCTGGTTAAACTGAACGAAGTACCAATCAGCGAAATACAACGAGACAAACTGCACGAATTCATAGACGAGTTACAAAAAGCTACGGCCAGAATCCATGAAAGCATTAACCAAACCTGGCTTCATCCTGAATTTGAATACGAAGTATCCTGAAAAGCTGTATTTCCAGAATTGCTGATCTGCAATTTGTGCGCTCTCACACCTCTGTGCCCTGCTTACTGATTTGAATCGGCAGCTTTCACTGTTGCTCGAGCACTAATCTTACCCAATTGGGACGACTTACTTGTAAGCGCCCCCAATAGCTATAACCTCATGATTCTTAAAACTTTTCCCGCCACACTAGCCTATGGCTGATTAACAATCCACGATTCAATTATGAGCTAGACTGTAAATTGTCTACTCATTTTTCAATTTCTATGCTTATGGATTCACGATTTTTAAGTATTCGGGTTGCCGATCTGCAGCCCGGGATGTTCGTCTCCGAGCTGGATCGCCCGTGGTTGGAAACTCCCTTTCTGTTACAGGGATTTTTGATCACGGAGCTCGACGAAATCGATGTATTGAATGAGTATTGCGATACGGTAATCATTAACACTATTCAATCCAAGCTTTCGTCTGAGTACCTCAGAAATATAAAGAGAAAAAGCATAGGTAAAACGCTCGAAGAAACATTCCCAACACGCAAGTTAAAAACCTATTGCGATACCATATCTTTCGATGATGAGCTGAAAGTTGCGCAAGATGTTTATACAGATTACGAACATCTCTCGACCAGAATGTATGAAACTTTTCGGACTTCAAACCACCTGGATGTAAGTGCCGCCAGCAATATTATCAACTGCCTCGTTGACAGCATAATAAGAAATCCTGATGCATGCATGCTGCTCCACAAAATGGAAAAAAAAGGCGACTACCTATATAGTCGCGCGCTCGGGACATCGCTTTGGTCAGCCGCCCTTGCCAGGCAGATTGGTCTCCCTCCAGCCGATATCAGAACAGTGACTCTTGGTGGTTTACTTTGCGATATTGGCAAGGTACGAATATCCAATCCTATTCTTGAAAAGGAAACATCGCTTTCCGAAGAGGAGTTTCGCCTGGTGCAACAGCACGTGCTGGCCGATGAAACTTTCAAGCAACAATTTCCTGGGCTCTCAGCCCCTCTTCTGGACATTATCCGCTGTCACCATGAGCGTCATGATGGTAGTGGATACCCTAACGGCCTTTGCGGCGAAGCCATCCCCGTTTTCGCAAGAATGGTCGGTCTAGCTGACTGCTATGATGCCATGACGCATAAACGCTCATACGCCGGCGCTGTACCTCCCTACCAGGCTAGCAAGGAGCTATACGAGTTAAGGGATATTCATTTCCAAGGTGAACTGGTGGAGGAATTTATCCAGGCAACCGGCATTTATCCTGTCGGCACCCTGGTTGAGCTCAACACAGGCGAGGTTGGAGTGGTAGTTGCTGAATACCGTACTCGCCGTCTGAGACCCAAGCTGCTTATGGTGCTTGACACGCACAAGGCACACGTCAAACAGCCATACTATCTTGATCTTTCACAAGCCAGGAGCGCGAATGGGAAAAACGTGATCGAGATTCGCAAGAGCCTTGAAACCGGCGCCTATGGCCTAGACGTCGATGACTACTATCAATAGCGAATTACAGACAGCTGCGCTGGACTCTGGCGAGTTTCGTCAGTTTATTCGTGCGCAATTTTTAGACCGCCTCTCAGGCGATATAGCGGATGCCGCAAAAAATAAAGAATCTGTAGCGCTGTTACTCGTTGATATCAAACAGGTTGGACAGCTCAACGCAAAATACGGATTCAACGTTGTCGATGAAATATTAGTGCATGCGCAGGACAGCCTGACGGCAGGGATGAAAAAGGCAAGCCTGGTAGATCGATTGGGAGACAACGTTTTTTGTATTGTCTTACCATCAATGAAATCACCGGCGTTCCTGCCGCTCGCAGCAGATAAAGTAAGGCGCATTCTCGCAACAATAGAGTTTAATGACGATGCGGTTAAGCTTAACTGCCATATTGGCGCTGCGGTTAGTCAGGAAGGCAGTATCGATGCCGATCAAATGCTTCTCTTAGCTGATCGCTCACTAAAAACCGCCAAAATCAAGCAATCACAGGATTTGACACTCCCTGTCGATGAAAAGTCAAAAATAGACGCCCAATGGGAAATGGAGCGAGAGCTCAGCATCGCTCTCGACAATAATGATCTGCAGTTTCACTACCAACCGAAAATATCGCTTGCAGATATGCGGCCTACTAGTGCCGAAGCTTTAATGCGCTGGGATTCAGAGGAGCTGGGACCTGTTTCACCAGATCAATTCATCGCAGTGGCAGAGAAAACTGACTTAATTGGACGTATTAGTGAGTGGGCCTTAAAGGCTGTAGCTCGAGAAAAGTCCGAAATGGACAAGGAAATCACGCCTGTCTCGCTGGCGATCAATCTTTCTGCGAACGATATTTATGATGTCAATTTGCTTGGTTGGATTGACGCTGCGCTCGGTCTGTGGAGAATTAATCCAAAAGAAATTACGCTCGAAATAACAGAAGGCGTGATACTTGAGAATCCGGAAGAAGCCTTCATGAAAATGCAGGCAATCAGAGAAAAGGGGATCCGAATATCCATCGACGATTTTGGCACTGGATACTCCTCGCTTTCCTATTTTAAGTCGATTCCGGCTGACGAATTAAAAATAGACAAATCGTTTATTATCGATATGCATAAAAATGAACACGACAAGGCAATAGTCGAGTTAATCATCGCGCTAGCGAAGAAATTTGGCCTGCAGGTTGTCGCGGAGGGCGTAGAAACCAGGGAGGCTATGTTGTGGTTGCGTTCAAAGGGCTGCGACTTTGCTCAGGGTTACTATTTTTCCCGGCCATTGCCGGCAGAGGAATTTATGCAATGGATCACCGAGTTCGCACCGGAAAAATACCTGGCTCCATTGCACGGCCGAATAGTTGCAACGCGGGCAACGACAGGCAAACAGGCTTGATTGGTTAAAATCGGCCTTTAGTTACCCATTAGTGCTAACAATTCAAATCAATAGGCCCCGCACTGAAGCTTATTGCCTGGCGCACTGTGGAATACCGATTTAACTAAGCGTGCTGGTCTGACAACCAGTAATAACGATAAGGCGGTATAACCAACGCCTCTTTGAATATCGCTGGAGAATCCCCGCTTACATAATCACGTAATTGGGCGTATTGAAATTGGCCACGATTACGCAGATCAGTCAAATTCAAATGTTGTGGCTTTGAATCAAAATTAGCGACAACCAGGACTTGCTCAGCATGTCGCTCCGGATTGTATCGAACGAATGCAAATAAACTATCGTTCCCCAACTCGAGTAATTCCCGATTATTGTAGTCCGCAAATGCAGGGACCCGCTTCCTCACCGCGATCAACTTTTGGATGCCGGAAAATATTTGCTGCTCTATAGAGCCGTGCTGGTTTCTTAGTTCAGCCTTGAGCCAATCAATTCTGGGGCGATGTATCCAGCGATTATCATTAGCTTTACTTTCTTCCAGAAGAAAAGAGTCGTCATTTAGAGTGCCAATCTCATCGCCGTAATAAAGCAGCGGTATTCCTCCGAATGACATGATCAAACTGTGCAATAGCAGAACAACCTGGATCGCATCGTCGATTAGTTTTTTATCATCTTTCTGTATCGCCACTTCCAACCCGACCATGGAGGCCAAGGAACCTGAAATCCGTGCATCACTTGTCTTGAGGTTTCGCCCAAATGGCAACCCCTTCGCTATCGAGTTTTCGAAGTCGCCAGTGAAGTAATCCAGCAAAAACTTTCTATGTCGAACT
>JBATGO010000033.1:0-2072 GCA_049665845.1 Pseudomonadales bacterium
CCTGCCAGCAATTCTCGCGTATCTACCGGCGCCACCGCGGTGTATTTATCAGTTATGACGACCGACACCACATCGACGACATGCTGCAAAACGCCACCAAGAAAAACGTCAAGGTTATTGTCGTTACCGATGGCGAGCGCATTCTCGGCCTGGGCGACCAGGGCATTGGCGGCATGGGCATCCCGATCGGCAAACTTGCACTCTATTCGGCCTGTGGTGGCATCAGTCCTGCCTACACACTCCCGGTTACGCTCGATATAGGCACCAATAACCAGAGCCTTATCGATGACCCGCTTTACATGGGCAGCAAACACCCGCGTATCACGGGGCAGGAATACGACGATTTTGTCGACCTGTTTATCCAGACTGTTAAACAGCGCTGGCCCAGCGCCTTAATCCAGTTCGAGGATTTTTCCGGCACCAATGCCAACCGGTTGCTGGATCGCTACCGCGACCAG
This sequence comes from Pseudomonadales bacterium, assembly GCA_049665845.1. Lineage (GTDB taxonomy): Bacteria > Pseudomonadota > Gammaproteobacteria > Pseudomonadales > UBA7434 > UBA7434. The sequence goes on from JBATGO010000033.1 coordinate 459, forward strand.
GTCTGCTGCTTTAACGACGACATCCAGGGTACCGCGGCGGTGACTGTTGGCACCCTGCTGGCCGCCTGCAAGGCAAAGGGTGAACTGCTCAAGGACCAGATCATTACCTTTTGTGGTGCAGGCTCTGCCGGTTGCGGTATCGCCGAACAGATCGTCGCGCAGATGGTTTCCGAAGGCATTAGCGAGGAAAAAGCGCGCAGCCAGATATTCATGATCAACAGTCGCGGCCTGGTGGTCGACAACATGCCAGACCTGAAAGAATTCCAGCTCGGCTTTTGCCAGCCGGCGGCGCGCCTTGGCGAATGGGGTGTAACGAGCGCGATCGCTTCGCTGGAGGAAACGGTCAGGCATTCCGGGACCACGGTACTGGTGGGCGTATCAACCGTTGCAGGCCTGTTCACAAAAACAATTGTCGAGCAGGTACACGCAAATGCAGCGCAGCCGATTATCCTGCCGCTGTCCAATCCCACCTCAAAAGTGGAAGCGCTGCCGGAAGATATTATTCGCTGGACCGATGGCAATGCCATAGTCGCCACCGGCAGTCCGTTCGAACCGGTCGAATACCAGGGCAAGTCCTACCCGATTGCGCAGTGCAACAATGCCTATATTTTTCCGGGTGTCGGTCTCGGCGCAGTTGCCTGCGAAGCCAGACGCATTACCGACGGCATGTTAATGGCGGCCAGTTACGCGCTCGCGGAATATGCCAATGAAAAAGGGACCGGAGACAGCGCGTTACTGCCAGGCCTTAACGAGATTCGTGATCTCAGCGTTTACATTGCGCGTGCGGTCTACAAGCAGGCGATTGTCGACAAGGCTGCCTGGCCCACCAGCGACGAGCGTATTGATTTACGCATCCAGAAAAACTTCTGGGTTCCGGTTTACCGCAATTACCGGCGTTCGGCGGTCTGATCCTGTTCTTTACGACCCGCGACTATCCACAACTGCCACTCTGCCCGCGATGATGACTCACCTGGCTCGAGTACAGCATACGGTGAACAGGCGATAATCCCTGCCCATGTCCTTGGCTGATCGTCTGTTACAGCGTGTCGAGAATGCGGGCAACAAACTCCCGCACCCTGCCCTGTTATTCATGTGGCTGGCGCTCGGCGTTATTGCCCTGTCGTGGTTGCTGGCCGTGCTCGGCGTCAGCGTTTTTCACCCGATAAACGGGGAAGCACAAACGGTTGTCAATTTGGCCAATGGTGCCGGGCTGCGGAAAATACTAGGCAATGCGGTCGACAACTTTACCGGTTTCGCGCCGGTTGGCGTTGTGCTGGTCACCATGCTAGGCATGGGTGTTGCCGAACACGCGGGCCTTTTGCGCTGTTTACTGCAACGGATCGTGGAGCGAGCGCGACCCGCCTCACTCGCGTACGTTGTCGCTTTTGCAGGCGTCATGTCCAGCCTCGGGGCAGATGTTGGCTACGTGGTGCTAATCCCGCTTGCCGCCATGCTGTACAAAGCCAATGGTCGGCCGCCATTGGCCGGCATCGCAGTTGCCTTTGCCGGAGTATCAGCAGGTTTCAGTGCCAATCTGCTGCTGGGCCCGGTCGATGTCATGCTGGCGGGTATTTCAACCGAAGCCGCGCACCTGATCGATGCACAGGTATCGGT
>JBATGO010000034.1:0-15720 GCA_049665845.1 Pseudomonadales bacterium
CAGTTGTATGGTTTTGGCACGCCGTCGCATACCGCTGCTGCGCAGGACGAGAGTGCAAGCACGGATATTTATATCTCCCGCACCGGTTACACCGGTGAAGACGGCTTTGAAATTTCGCTGCCAGCGAATCAATGTGAGACTTTCGTGCGTGCCCTGCTGGCACAGCATGCCGTGCAAATGGCTGGCCTTGGTGCGCGCGATTCGCTGCGCCTGGAGGCGGGGCTATGCCTGTACGGGCACGACCTCGATGAAAGTACCACGCCCATTGAGGCGGGCCTTGGCTGGAGTATCGACAAGTCGCGGCGAAGCGGAGGCGACAGGGCGGGCGGCTTTCCGGGTGCAGATATCATTCTGGCGCAGATGGAAAGCGGTGCGCCGAGTAGGCGCATTGGTTTTATCGGTGAAGGCCGGGCGCCGGTGCGCGAAGGTGCGCTGCTGGTCGATGCAGCAGGCAACACTGTGGGCACTGTTAGCAGTGGCGGGTTTTCGCCCAGCCTCGAACGGCCCATCGGCATGGCCTATGTAAACGCCGATGCGCTCGCGCAGGTCAGTGCAGCGATTGTGCGCGGCAAGCAACGCGAAATATCGCGCTGTGACATGCCATTTGTCGCACACAGATACCTGAGGAAATAATAGTGAGCAGCACAGCGATGCGTGAACCAGCGCGGCAGCGCGTTAAAAACGGGCAGGCAGGCAAGCAGGCAGACGACAAGAGTGACAACCAAGGCGACTACAAAGTGAATGTGAAACACGCGGCACAGCACAACCCGGTCGAGGCGGGATTTCGCGCCCGGCATATCGGTCCCGGTTTTAATGAAAGTGGCAGTACGGGTAGCGGCGAAAACCAGGCTGACGTGGCCGTCATGTTGCGTGCGCTGGGCTTTGGCAGCATGTCTGCATTTATCGAAAAAGTCGTACCGCCTGCCATCTTCAGCGACCATGCGCTGGAATTGCCCGCCGCGCTGGGCGAGCACGAGGCGCTGGCAGCGCTGGCGCAACTGGCCGGGCAAAACCAGGTTTTTCGCTCCCTGCTGGGGCAGGGCTACTACGAAACCATTACACCGCCGGTGATCCAGCGCAATATCCTGGAAAACCCGGCCTGGTACACCGCCTACACGCCGTACCAGCCGGAAATCTCCCAGGGCAGGCTGGAAGCACTGCTTAATTACCAGACCATGGTCAGCGACTTGACCGGGCTCGAAGTCGCGAACGCGTCGATGCTCGACGAGGGCAGCGCTGCCGCAGAAGGTATGGCGCTGGCGAAACGCTGCGCGAAAAACAGGTCGAACAGGTTTTTCGTCGACCGCGATTGTTTTTCCCAGACCATCGAAGTCGTGCAAACCCGCGCAGCCGCTGCAGGCTTCGAGGTTGTTGTCGGCGACCCGCTGGCTGTGGCGAAAGGCGAGGAGCACTTTGGCATGTTGTTGCAGTACCCCGGTGCATCGGGCGAGGTGCGGGATTTTTCGGCCTGCATCCAGCGAGCGCATGAACAAAAAGCGCTGGTCGTGATGGCCGCCGATATTATGGCGCTGCTGTTACTCGAATCGCCGGGGAGCCTGGGCGCCGATGTTGCGATCGGCAACACCCAGCGTTTTGGCGTGCCGATGGGTTTTGGTGGCCCGCATGCGGCTTACATGGCAACGCGCAGCCAGTACCAGCGTTCGCTGCCCGGACGCCTGGTAGGCGTTTCGGTCGATCGCCACGGCGACCCTGCCTGCCGACTCGCGCTGCAAACCCGCGAGCAACATATCCGCCGCGAAAAAGCCACCTCGAATATATGCACCGCGCAGGTGCTGCTGGCGGTGATGGCCTCAATGTATGCCTGTTACCACGGCCCGGATGGCCTGAGGTTTATTGCCCGGCGAATCCATAATTTTGCGCGCGTATTTGCAGGCGGCCTTGCGCAGCTTGATTTCAGTGTTAGCACGATGAAATTTTTCGATACGCTCAGCGTGCAAACAGGCGAGCACACGGACGCAATTTATAAGCGCGCCGTCGATGCCGGTATTAACTTACAGCGCGTCGATGAGCATACACTGCGGTTGTCGTTCGACGAAAAATCCAGTGCTGCCGAAGTGCAACAGCTTTGGCATATTTTTGCACCGCAAGCGCCGCAACCCGGATGGAATGAATTGCAAAGCGCCGCACAGGCCAGCAGCCTGATCGATCTTCGCAGCGACGCTGTGCTGCAACACCCGGTTTTTTCGATGTACCGCACCGAAACTGAAATGCTGCGCTACCTGCGCCGCTTGTCCGACAAGGATCTCGCGCTCGATCGCACCATGATCCCGCTGGGTTCCTGCACCATGAAACTGAATGCCACCAGCGAGATGGTGCCGGTGAGCTGGCCTGCCTTCAGCGCGATGCATCCGTTTGCGCCCGAAGATCAATGCGCTGGCTACCTGAAAATGATCGCCGAGCTCGAATCGATGCTGGCGCTGTGCACCGGCTACGACGCAGTTTCACTGCAGCCCAATGCGGGCTCGCAGGGCGAATTCGCCGGGCTGCTGGCGATCGCTGCCTATCACCGCAGTCGCGGCGACGCCCAGCGCAATGTCTGCCTTATTCCGCAATCCGCGCACGGCACCAACCCCGCTTCGGCGCAGATGTGCAACATGCGTGTGGTGGTGGTGCGCTGCGATGACGAAGGTAATATCGATGTCGATGACCTTGCGGCAAAAGCTGACGCTCACAGCGAGCATCTCGCCGCTATCATGGTTACCTATCCCTCGACGCACGGTGTATTCGAAGCGCAGATTCGCGAGGTGTGCGAGATCGTGCACCGCCACGGTGGGCAGGTTTACGTGGATGGCGCGAACCTCAACGCAATGGTTGGGCTGAGCATGCCCGGCGAATTCGGTGGCGATGTATCGCACCTGAACCTGCACAAAACCTTTTGCATTCCGCACGGCGGAGGCGGCCCCGGCGTCGGCCCGGTTGCGGCGCGCGCCCATCTCGCACCGTTCCTGCCACGCATGGCGAGCCAGCTTGCGGGAGCCAGCGAATTGTCGCGTCCGCGCATATCGGCGGCACCGTTTGGTTCGGCCAGCATCCTGCCGATCAGCTGGATGTACATTCGTATGATGGGTGGTGACGGGCTGCGCGCGGCCACTGAAGCGGCGATTCTCAGCGCGAATTATGTCGCGAAGCGGCTGGCGGATGCTTACCCGGTGCTGTACAAGGGCGAGCATGGACTGGTGGCGCATGAATGCATTATTGACCTGCGGCCAACCAGGGAACGTACGGGTATTTCGGTCGAAGATGTCGCCAAACGCCTGATCGATTACGGTTTTCACGCGCCGACCATGTCCTTTCCCGTAGGTGGCACACTGATGATCGAGCCGACCGAGAGCGAGTCCCTTGCAGAGCTCGAGCGCTTTTGTGTCGCGATGCTGGCGATCCGCGAGGAAATCGCCAAAGTCGAAAGCGGCGTGTGGCCGCTGGCTGATAACCCGCTGGTCAATGCGCCGCATACGGCTGCCGAGGCCAGCGCGGATGAATGGCCGCATGCTTACAGGCGTAGTGAAGCGGCCTATCCGCTGGCGTCGCTGCGTGCGCACAAGTATTTCGCGCCGGTAGGGCGTATCGACAATGTCCACGGTGACCGCAACCTGGTTTGTTCCTGCCCACCGCTGCTGGCTTACGAATAAACCGTCGGGGGGCCTGACACGTAACAATGATGTTACAAATAGCACCGCAGTATTTACTTTTGCGGGCCAGCTCGGCCGTTATAATCGCGAGGTTGTGTCGTCCAGCGTTCGTGGCGGCATCTTTTCCAGTGTTTTGCAGAGGTTTACGTTAATGAAATTCCAGCCAGCCCAATTATTTTCCCGCTTTTCCGGCCGCGCCCTGCGTATGCTTGCAGGCAGCGCTGCATTGTTCGGTGTCGTCGCCATGTGTGTTGCCGGCCCGGTTGAGGACATGATCGCCGAACGCATCAAGCCTGTCGGTACGGTTTGTGTAGCGGGAGACGACTGCGCCAAGGGACTGACCCTGGCTTCGACCGAAGCGCGTTCGGGCGAAGATGTTTACAACTCGGGCTGCATGGCCTGCCACGTTTCAGGTGCGGCAGGCGCGCCGAAAACCGGTGTGAAAGCGGATTGGACGGCGCGGCTTGCGACCGGTGTCGACATGCTCTACTCGAACGCAATCAACGGCAAGGGCGCCATGCCTGCCAAAGGCCTTTGCGGCAATTGCTCGGATGACGAGATCAAGGCAGCAGTCGATCATATGATAAAGGGCCTGTAGCCTGTAGCGAGGCGGCCTGGGCGTCGCTTCGGTGCCATCCCGGCGCACGAGCAGAAAGCAAAAAAAGCCGGCAACTGCCGGCTTTTTTTGTGCGCGCCCGATTTTGCGCGCGCCCTAGTTTGTCCGCGCCTAAGTTTGTCCGTGACAGTTACGCAGTGGGTTTGTGTGCCTATTCGAGCAAGGCCCTGAGCCTGTCTATGGTCTGGCGGCCGGCGGCTTCATTTTGCTGCGCATCCATCTTTTCGCCGAAGCCGCGCCGCGCCAGCTGATCCTGCGGCAGCTCCGCAAGGAAACGGCTCGGCTCGCAGCGCAGCTGTTCGCCGAACTGCTTGCGGCTGCGCGCCAGGGTCAGGGTCAGCTGTTGTTGCGCGCGCGTCATGCCAACATAAGCGAGGCGGCGCTCCTCCTCGACGGTGTCGGCCTCGATGCTGTTGCGATGCGGCAACAATTGTTCTTCAAAGCCAATGATAAACACCTGCGGGAATTCCAGTCCCTTCGATGCATGCAGGGTCATTACCTGTACCTTGTTGTCGGCCTCCTCTTCGGCCTGCTGGTCGAGCAGGTCCCGCAGTAACAGTTTGTTGAGCACTGCCTCGAGCGGTGCAACGGCAGCTGTATCGTGCGGGTTCTCGCTGTCGCGGCGATTTTTTTCCAGTTTGCCCAGTTCGGCGTCAATGCTCTGCAAAAGAAAGTTGACGTTCTCGTAGCGGCGCTCGGCCACCACAGTACTGCTGCTGTTCTGCGCCAGCCAGTCGCGGTAGTCGATATCGTCGAGCATTTCCTGCAGTGCGTGCATCGGTGAGACGCGCTCGGCCTGCCTGCGCAGGCCTTCAAACCAGTTGGCGAGTTTTACCAGCCGTGTGTGTGCCTGTTCATTCATACCCTGCGCGAGGCCGAGCTCGCCAATTGCACCATACAGGCTGCAGTCGCGGGTTTTCGCGTAATCGCCCAGCGCTTCGAGTGTGCTGACGCCGATCTTCCTGCGCGGGACATTGACGATACGCAGGAAGGCCGCGTCGTCATCCGGGTTGACCAGCACGCGCAGGTAAGCCATCACATCCTTGATTTCGTTGCGTGCAAAAAAAGCGGTGCCGCCGGTTACATGGTAGGGAATCTGTTTGGCCTGCAGCTTGAGTTCCAGCAGCCGGGTCTGGTGATTGCCGCGCACCAGCACAGCGAAATCGCGGAACTGCAGCGTGCTGCCGACCTTGCGGTGCAGTATTTCATCGCCAATAAACTCAACCTCGGCATCTTCGTCGGCCAGTTGCTGCACCACGATCGGCTCGCCGAGGCCTTTTTCACTCCAGAGCTTTTTCTCGAACAGGTGGGGGTTGTTGGCAATCAGTGTGTTGGCGCTTTGCAGGATACGGTTGGTGGAACGATAATTTTGTTCCAGCTTGATCACCTGCAGGGTTTTGAAGTCCTCGGCCAGTTGCTGCAGGTTTTCGGGGTTCGCACCGCGCCAGGCGTAGATAGACTGGTCATCGTCGCCGACTACGCAGAGCCCGCCGCGTTCGCCGACCAGTTGTTGCACCAGCCGGTACTGGCAGACATTGGTATCCTGGTATTCGTCGACCAGCAAATAGCGAATGCGCGCCTGCCAGCGCCGTTTTGCCTCAGCATCGCGCTCGAATATGCTGACGGGGATGGCGATCAGGTCGTCGAAATCCACCGCGTTATACGAGGCCAGCGCGCGTTGGTAGCGCGCGAACACTTCGACGATTCGCTGTTCCTGCACAGTGTCGACGCTGCCCTGCAAAGAGGCAGGTGAAATGGCATGGCTTTTCCAGTGCGAAATCTGCTTGCGACAGATATCCAGCAGCGCGGTGGCGGCATCGCCATCCTGTAGCAGCAAATCCTTGAGTATGGCGAGGCTGTCCTGTTCGTCGAGGATCGTAAAGCCCGACTTGCGACCTGCCAGCGCCAGTTCACGTTGCAGGATTTTCAGCCCGAGCTGGTGAAAAGTGCTGACCTGCAGCCCGCCGGCCGCATCGCCAAGCAGTGCGCGCACGCGCGAGCGCATCTCGCGTGCCGCCTTGTTGGTGAAGGTGACCGCCGCGATCTGGCGTGCGGGCATCTCGCACTGGCGAACCAGGTATTCGATCTTGCGCGTTATCACGCTGGTCTTGCCGCTGCCGGCGCCGGCCAATACCAGTAAAGGACCGCCCACGTAGCGCACAGCCTCGCGCTGAGCGGGATTGAGCTTTGCGGCGGGGCGCGATGTGCCGGAGTGCTGGGTCAAGCGATTGGGCCGTATGGGGTGAAAAGAGGGCATTGCCCGCCGCGCTGCGATTTTTTGCAAGCTGCCTGGCCTTGTTAACCAAAAAGCTGCTACGCGTCGTTAACCGTAGCGGCGCGGCAGTATAGGGGCTTTGCGCGAGCGGGTAAATTCCCGACGTTGTTTAAGACAAATGCTTTAAAAAAATCCGGATGGCTTCGAGCTGCCTGTCTCCAGGCTTGCAAGATGCCTTCGGCGAGCGCGGCGAGCGCGGACTAAGCGGCTTTGGAGCGTGCGAATAAAGCACCCGCGGCAGGAGCGAATAAAGCGCTTGCGCCCGGGCAAATAAAGCGCCCTGCACAACGCTGCACGGCAGCGGTAAAAAGCCACGCTCAGCGGCGCGGCATTGCGTGGCGACCGCTGCTTTTATAGCCTAACCTTAGAACGCTCAGGTTGTTTTTCTGCCAGCCCGCCGGAATTCATTCGCTCCGGCTTTTTTTGTGTGCCAGCTTCCTGATTTTATTCGATTAAATGTGGTACCGCCGATGCGGCGCCGCAGCCCGGGGATTACAGGACTGATAATGCAGCATGCCCAAATCCGCGTTCTGCTGATCAACGAAGATCGCGACCAGTACGTGCGCATGGTTAATCTGTTGCAAGCCGTTCCGGGCGTGCACTACGAGATGACCTGGTGCGCCGACTACCGGCATGGCCTGGAAGCCATGACCGCGCCGATTCACGACGTAGTGCTGCTCGATTTCGAGCATGACCCGAACGCCTGCCGTGAACTGCTGCGCTCAGCCGCGGCACATGACTGCGGCATTCCGATCATCTGCCTGACACCGGAGATTGACGAGGAGCTTGATCGCGCCGTGATCAAGGCCGGCGCGGCTGACTACCTGCTGAAATCCCAGCTCAGTGCCGACAGCCTCGAGCGCGCGATCCGCTATGCGATCGATCGCAAGCATTCCGAGGCGAGACTGGCAAGACTGGCACACTACGACCTGCTCACCGGCATACCCAATCGACTGCTGTTCAACGATCGGCTCGACCGTGCGCTACAGCGCGCCAAGCGCGGCGATGCGCCTTTTTCGCTGCTCTACGTTGACCTCGATGGCTTCAAGGCGATCAACGACACACACGGTCACGACAAGGGTGACCTGCTGGTGAAAGGGATTGCGCAGCGAATCAGCCAGTGCATCAGGCGCACCGACTCGGTCGCGCGTATCGGCGGTGACGAATTTACTGTGCTGCTGGAACGTGCCAGCACCACCAACGATGCGGTCAGTATCGCGCATAAAATTATTGACGTGGTCACCGAGCCTTTCGACATCGGCGGCCAGCATGTGCGCGTGGGCTGCAGTATTGGCATCGCAGTCTATCCCGACGCAGGCCAGGACGCGCAAACACTGCTGCGCCATGCGGACATGGCGATGTACGAAGCGAAGGGCATTGCCGGCTCCAACTACCGCTTCTTTACCGACAAGATGAACGTCGAGGCGGTCGACCAGAACAGGCTCGAGCAGGAACTGCGCCAGGCTTTAAATGAAGATGAGCTTGGCCTGTACTTCCAGCCGCGCATTTCGCTGCGCACCGGTAAGGTGGTTGGTGCCGAAGCGCTGTTGCGCTGGCATCACCCGGATCGAGAACTGGTGCTGCCAGGTGAATTTATCGACCTGGCCGAGCACGCCGGGCTGATGCCAAGCATCGGTTACTGGGTCCTGAACCATCTGTGCAGCGATATCCTGAAAATGGATGAGCAGAATATTCCGCCACTGCGCGTGTCGCTGAACATCTCGCTGAGCCAATTCGCCGAGGCGGGCTTTATCGACGGTGTGAAGCAGGTTCTCGCTAATCATGCGGTTGCTGCAGAGCGCTTTGAATTTGAGCTGGCCGAGCCTGAGTTGCTCAATAATCTCGACCTGGTTGCCGACGATATGCGCTTGCTTGCAGAAAGCGGTATCCGTTTCGCACTGGACGACTTTGGCACCGGTTTCTCTTCCTTGCCGCAATTGCAGCGCCTGCCTATTTCGACGCTAAAGCTCGACAGCAGCCATGTACAGCGGATTACCGAGGAAGAAGACGCGGCCAAGATAGTGCGCGCGATGATTTCGCTGGCGCACGGTCTTGGTTTGCAGGTGGTTGCCGAAGGGGTCGAAACCGAAGCTCAAAAGGAATTTCTTGCCACGCACCGTTGTGACCAGCTGCAGGGCTATTACTACGCGCCACCGCTACCATTTGACGATTTTCTTGCGCTGTTAAACAAGCGCGGCGCGACATCGCGGCGCAGCTACCTGTCGGTTGTAGAAAAAAAATAAGCGCAGCTGCGCGGGTTCAAGCCACAGCCTCGCGCCAGTACCACTGATCGTGAGCTTTTAGTTTCGCAGGCTGGTGATACGCCAGCCAAGGGCTTTGGCGTGTGCGCGCAGGGTCGGGTCGGGGTCGACTGCAACCGCTTCGCCGACTTGCGAGAGCAGCGCTACATCGTTGTGCGAGTCGCTGTAAAAGCAGGCGTCTTCGAGCGAAAAGTTTTTGTCCGCCAGCCATTCGCCCAGTCGCTCCACTTTTCCTTCCCGGTAACAGGGTGTGCCGCTTGGCGCGCCGCTGTAACGGCCTTCGACCAGCTCTGCGCGGCTGGCGAGCAAAGCCTCGACGCCGAGCAGATCCGCTATAGGGCGCGTGATGAATTCCGATGTCGCGGTGATAATCAGCAACTGGTCGCCGCGAGCGCGGTGCGTATCGAGTAGCGAATCGGCAAGCGGCAGGCGCAGCGGCTCGATTGTTTGCTGCACAAAGCGCAGCAGCAGCGGCTCGATCTCGGCGGGCGTTTTGCCGGCCACGGTCGCCAACACAAAACGCAGGTACGCGTCGATATCCAGTGCACCATTTTGGTAATCGGCGTAAAACGCATCGTTGCGAGCGCGGTGCCTGTTCGCTTCGACGCGACCTTCGGCGATCAGGAACTCGCCCCAGGCGTGATCGCTGTCGCCGCCCAGCAGCGTGTTGTCGAGATCGAATATTGCCAGCCGCCTGCTGGCGTTTTCCGGTTTTGAATCTAGCAGAACCTGTGCTCCCCTGATCGCTGTGTCGGCTGCGCAGTGCCTTTTGCCGCAATGCGTGCCCGTTATTCTAACCAATTGACGTGTACGCCTGCGATTTACCTTGCTTTTGCGGAGCGCGGTGACGAGAGCCCGCAAGCCATGTGTTATAGTCGACGCGAATATTCAATGCTGCAGGAAGCAGGAAGGGTTCGAGCGCAATGACCGCGTGGCAGCGTAACCGAGAGGCTCCTGCCACAACGGTTTGCCAATCAGCTTCTCATCCGGTGCGTGATGGCTGCGCGCGAGGAGCATGCTTGGTCGCCGCCTTTGCGCCCGCGTCCGGGTAGGCAGAACTAACGTGTTAGATTCCTCAGGTTACAGGCTTAACGTCGGTATTGTCATCGTCAATGGCGAGGGCGATGTGCTGTGGTTGCGTCGCACACGCCAGGGCGGCTGGCAGTTTCCGCAGGGCGGCATCCAGCAGGGAGAGTCGCCGGAGCAGGCGATGTATAGAGAACTGGACGAGGAGGTCGGCCTGCAAGCTGGCGATGTCGAAGTATGGGGCGCAACGCGTGGTTGGCTGCGCTACCGCCTGCCGGAAAAAATGGTGCGCGCAGGGCAGAGCGGGCAGGTCTGCATCGGCCAGAAACAAAAATGGTTTTTGCTGTATCTCAAGTCAGCCGATTCTGCGGTGGATATGAACCGCAGTGATAAACCGGAGTTTGACCAGTTTCGTTGGGTAACGTACTGGTATCCGGTCAACCAGATCATCGAGTTCAAGCGCTGGGTTTACAAGCGTATGCTCAAGGAATTGGCCGTGCCACACACCGAAAGAATGCGTCGTCTCGATGCGCGCACGCGCTAGTTTTGCAGCATGAGCATCCTGCAGTCACTCAGTAACATCGTCCAGCGCGTCAACACTGCGCCCGACCTGCAGTCGGCGCTCGACATTATCGTGCGCGATGTGCGACGCGCGATGGGTACCGAAGTCTGTACGGTGTATATGGCAGAACACCGCAAAAAAGTGCTGGTGTTTACCGCCACTGAAGGACTCAACCGTGAAGCGCTGGGCACCATCAGCCTGAAATTTGGCCAGGGCCTGGTCGGCCAGGTCGCCGCGCGTGAAGAGCCGATCAACACCAGCAACGCGCAGGATCATCCGGACTTCAGGTACCTCGAGGAGATAGGCGAAGAGGCGTTTAATTCTTTCCTCGGCGTGCCTATCGTCCACCATCGCAACGTGCTCGGCGTGCTGGTGGTGCAACAAACCGACCGGCGCAGTTTCGACGAAAGCGAAGAGGCTTTCCTGCTCACCATGGCCGCGCAACTCGCCAGTGTTATTGCGCACGCCCAGGCCACCGGGATTCTTGAGCTCAGCAGTAACCGCACGGTAGTGAATGCTGAATTTCGCGGTATTGCGGGGTCGTCCGGCGTTGCCATCGGCACTGCACTGGTGGTTTCACCGCCGGCGGATCTGTATGGCGTGCCGAGCCGGCGCAGCCGCGACATTTATGAAGAGCTGGTATTTTTTCGCGCCTGCGTAGCGCGCGTGCGCAAGGATGTGTCGATGCTCAGCGTGCAGCTTGCCGACCGCTTGCCGCCGGAGGAACTGGCGCTGTTTGATGTCTACGCCAAGATGCTCGACAAGCATGCGCTGCCCGCCGAAATCGAACAACTGATAGAAGCGGGCGAATGGGCGCAGGGTGCCGTGGCGCGAGTGGTGCTGGCGCACTTGCGCCAGTTTGAGCAAATGGAAAACACTTACCTGAGCGAACGCGCGGTTGATGTGAAAGACCTTGGGCGGCGCCTGCTCGAATACCTGCAGCTGGCCAACCATGAGCCGACTATCTATCCGGAAAACGTCATCCTGGTCGGCAATGAAATTACCGCGACCATGCTCGCCGAGGTACCGCGCGAAAAACTCTCCGGCCTGGTTTCCCTGAAGGGCTCGCGCAATTCACATGTCGCGATTCTGGCGCGCAGTATGGGCATACCCACGGTTATGGGAGCGGTCGACTTGCCGTTTACCGAAATCGAAGGCAACGAACTAATTATTGATGGCTACTCCGGCATTGTTTATTTTAATCCCTCGCTGGAATTGCGCGCCTCTTACCGGCAAATCGTCGAAGAGGAGCGGCTGGTATCGCGCGGCCTTGAAGCATTAAAGGACCTGAGTTGTGAGACCACCGACGGGCACGTGATAGCACTATGGGTGAATACCGGCCTCGCCTCCGATGTTTCGCGATCGCTCGATCGCGGTGCGGAAGGTGTCGGACTGTATCGTACCGAAGTACCCTTTCTCATGCGCGACCGCTTTCCCTCCGAAGAGGAGCAGCGCGCCATCTATCGCATGCACCTGGAAGCGTTCGCACCGAAGCCGGTAACCATGCGCACACTCGACATCGGTGGCGACAAGTCGCTGCCGTATTTCCTGATACATGAAGAAAACCCGTTCCTGGGCTGGCGCGGTATTCGGGTTACGCTCGATCACCCGGAAATTTTCCTGCCACAGGTGCGGGCAATGATGAAAGCCAGTGAGGGAATCCAGAACCTGCGCATAATGTTGCCGATGATCACGCATATGGAGGAGCTCGAGCAGTCGATTGTGCTGATCAAGCGCGCCTACAAGGAGTTGCTGGACGAAGGCTTTGTAATAGATTATCCGTCGATTGGCGTGATGATCGAAGTACCCGCTGCGGTGTACATTACCCGCGAGCTGGCGAACAAGGTGGATTTCATTTCGGTGGGCAGCAATGATCTCACCCAGTACCTGCTCGCGGTTGATCGCAACAACCCGAATGTGGCCGACCTGTATCTCTCGTATCACCCGGCGGTGCTGCAGTCACTGCAACAAATCGTGATTGCTGCGCACGAGGTGGGCAAACCGGTGGGCATTTGTGGCGAACTGGCGGGTGACCCCGGCGCGGCGCTTTTGCTGACGGCGATGGGCTACGATTCCCTGTCGATGAATGCCACCAACCTGCCCAAGGTGAAATCGGTTATTCGCGCTTTCAGCAAGCAGGAGGCCGATCATCTTTTGCAGAGGGTGATGTTGATGGACAGTGCCGATCGCGTGCAGACGGAGGTAGAAAATATGCTGGAGTCGCGCGGCGTCACGCGCCTGTTCCGCGACTCCATTCGCGAACGGGATGCGGGCTAGTGGCGTGGCTGCTTTATTTGCTGCTTGGCGCAGCGGCCGGTGTATTGGCCGGCATTTTTGGTGTGGGTGGCGGCGTAATTATCGTGCCGATATTGCTGCTCGTTTTCGATGCGCTGCAGTTTGCACCGGAACTTGCAGTGCACACCGCGGTAGGCACCTCGTTTGCCGCGATCGTACTGACCAGCGCAGCTTCGACCCGCGCGCACCACGCTATGGGCAACGTAGAGTGGCCGGTCTGGAAAGCCATGGCAGCGGGGCTGTTGCCCGGTGTGGCAATCGGCGCCTGGGTCGCCAGCGAGCTGGATGCCGCAGCACTGCGCACGGCAATCGCGGTATTCCTGTTGATGGTTGCTGTGCAGATGTCGTCGCGCTGGCGGCCGCCCGCAATTTTCAGGCAAGCTGCCAGCGGCATGCACCTCGGTGCGGGTCTGTTCATTGGTTGGGTGAGCGCATTTTTTGGTATTGGCGGTGGTTCGCTTAGCGTGCCCTACCTGAACGCTTGTGGCCGCTCAATGAAGCAGGCGGTGGCAACCTCCGCGGCCTGCGGAGTGCCGATTGCACTTTGTGGTGCGCTTTCCTACCTGTTCTGGGGCTGGTCGCACAGCCGCGGTGTGGCCTGGACCACCGGCTATTTATACTGGCCCGCGTTGCTTGGTATTGGTATCAGCAGCGTGCCCTGCGCACGCTTTGGCGCGCAGCTTGCCTCGACCCTCCCGGACGCGGTGCTGCGGGGTTTGTTTGCGTTGCTCATGCTGGTGGTAGCGGTGTACCTGTTTTATTCGGGTGCGAGCTAAATCTGCCCTGCGGTACATTGCGCGAGTTGTGCATCCGGCCCCTAACGCTAACCGGCATCTGCCGACCAGGTTCCTCAATAACCATGCTCCAGTTTCCCGATATCGACCCGGTAATATTTTCGCTAGGCCCGGTGGCCGTGCGCTGGTACGGCACTATGTACTTGCTGGGTTTTCTCGCCTCTTACCTGTTGGGCAGGCGACGCGCGCGACAGCCCTGGTCACCGCTTGCAGTAGAACAGGTGGAGGACCTGGTTTTTTACGGCGCCATGGGTGCAGTGCTGGGCGGGCGCGTCGGTTACGCATTTTTCTATGGTTTCGAGCGTTTACTCGACGACCCGCTGTGGCTGTTCCGCATCTGGGAGGGTGGCATGTCGTTCCATGGCGGCATGCTCGGGGTAATGCTGGCGCTGGTCCTTTTCGCACGCAGGATCGATCGACCGCTGGGTGACATTTGTGATTTTGTCGTGCCGCTAACGCCGCTGGGGCTGGGCTTTGGCAGGCTTGCCAACTTTATTAATGGCGAGTTGTACGGGCGCCCCACGCAGCAGCCATGGGCTATGGTATTCCCGAGCGATCCGCTGCAGCTGCCGCGCCACCCCTCGCAGCTCTACCAGTTTATGCTCGAAGGCGTATTGCTGTTCGCGCTGCTGTGGTGGTATTCGAGCAAGCCGCGTGCGCGCTGGAGCGTGGCGGGTATGTTCCTGGTCGGATACAGCGTTGCGCGGCTCGGCGTCGAATTCTTTCGCGAACCGGATGCAACCCTGGTGTTTGGCGAGATTACCCGCGGCCAGTTTCTGTCGCTGCCGATGCTGGTGGCAGGCCTGCTTATGATAATATTTGCCGCCCGGCGCAGCACCAGGTGACGCGCTGCGGGCTGTAGTCAATCAAATCCAGTTGCCGCAGGTCGTTAACCTGCCTAATTCCAAATCCGGCCAGCGAGTTTCAATGCAGCAGTATCTCGACCTGATGCGCCATGTGCGCGAGCACGGTGTATTCAAGGAGGATCGCACCGGAACCGGTGCCTATAGCGTATTTGGCTACCAGATGCGTTTCGATCTCGCCGCCGGCTTTCCCGCACTGACCACCAAGAAACTGCATTTGCGCTCGATCATCCACGAGCTTTTGTGGTTTTTGCAGGGCGACACCAACGTTGCTTACCTGCGCGACAATGGCGTGACCATCTGGGATGAGTGGGCCGATGCGCAGGGCGAGCTGGGGCCGGTGTACGGATACCAGTGGCGCAGCTGGCCTACGCCTGATGGCGGCAGTATCGACCAGATCCAGCGCGTGCTGGAGAGCCTGCAAAACCAGCCGGATTCGCGTCGTCACCTGGTCAGCGCCTGGAATGTCTCCTGCCTCGACGACATGGCGCTGCCTCCCTGCCATATGCTGTTCCAGTTTTATATCGCCGAGGGCAGGCTGTCCTGCCAGCTTTACCAGCGCAGCGCCGATATTTTCCTCGGTGTGCCCTTCAATATTGCCTCCTATGCGTTGCTGACGATGATGATGGCGCAGGTACTTGACCTGCAAGTTGGCGATTTTGTGCACACATTGGGTGATGCGCATATCTACCGGAATCATCTTGAGCAGGTCGATCTGCAGTTGCAGCGCCAACCCCTGCCGCTGCCAACGATGAGACTCAACGCGAAAATCAACAACCTGTTTGGCTTTTGCTACGAGGATTTCACTCTGGAAGGCTACCGGCACCATCCGCATATCGCGGCGCCGGTTGCCGTGTGAGCGCGAAAGCGAGCAGGCCGACGCCGCGAAAAACTGCAGTTACGGGTTAAATGCTGGCCAATGCAGGTATTTAGCGTCTTTAAGCGTGCTTAACAAGTTTGTCTGCGGTTGCGATTTAGCTTCATTTTCATTATTGTTCAGCTGCAAGTCAGGCAGCAGGCAATGCGCAGCTCGCATGGCTCCGCACTGCATCCCGGATGCGGCAGGCCGCGTTGTTGCGATAGCGAGGTTGAGGTGGCGGTCAGAGCGAAGAAGCAGGTTGCCTACGAGGCCTATCCCTCGCACACCGAAAGCTTCTATATATTTTTCTACCGCTGTTTGCGCTTCGCCATTATCATAGGTGGCTGTTGCGGTGAGTACCTTGCCATAAAAAATAGGTAGTGGATGCGCGGGCGTGATACTGCGTACAGGCAGAGCATAAAGCCATAGCTAACAATAGCCCTGCAATGATCAAGATTTAAATAACTCGGAATCAATCGCTTATGTTTATGCATACGAAAAAGTCCAGGCTGCGCCGTG
>JBATGO010000035.1:0-4859 GCA_049665845.1 Pseudomonadales bacterium
GAACTGGCCGGCTGGGTAGCCAACAGGGTTGACCCGGATATGCCCGAGTGCGAAGCCAATATCGCCGCGCTGGCAGAGCGCTTGCAGGCGCCGCTGCTGGGCGCGCTGGGCTGGGAGCCGCGAGCGACTGTCGCAGCATGCGCCAGCTTGCTGGACATCGAGCCATTACTGGGCTGAAAGTGGTCTCAACACAGCAGAACCATCGTAAATATTCCGGGTTAGTTGGCGTAAAGCAGCGTTTGCTGCTTAAATAACATACGGCATCCAGTTTTTCAGGAGCAGTGCAATGACCGGCATCTCGCTTGTCCAAACCGGCATCAGTGGTGTACAGAATGGCCTCGAGCAGGCGCAGCGCGCGGCACTGGAAATTGCCAGGGTCGGCACTACCGGCGGCGAGCAAAAGTCGGAACTGGCCGATATCGCCAGCGCCAGTGTAGATTTGCTCGAAGCAAAAAACCTGGTCCAGGCCAGCGCCAAGGTGCTGAACAGCGCCGACGAGATGCTCGGTACGATTATCGACACCATCGCATAATTGCCTGGCTGGCTTGCACGACCGTTTTCCCCTCAATCCTTCCAGACGACCAACCGGCAGGCAGCGTTAGCCTGTCGCGCCAGACTTTGATATAAAACGTATTAAACGCCAGATACTGGTGGCCGCGTCGCGGATTCACCGTCGCCGGCCCCGGTGAAGGAATTTGAATGATTAAACCGGATGAAAACTAACGAAACCTGATGAAGACTGAAAAAACCGACATACAAACCGGGCAGTCTGCCCCAGCGCCTCCCGCCGAACATTCGCAGCAAGACCTGGAAAAACTTTCTCGTGAAGATCTTGCGCGCGTCGACCGCTATCTCGGTTCACCACTTCACCAGGTTGATCGCAAGCCCTTTCGGCCCTGGCTTATGATGCTGGCGTTGCTCGCCGTGGTTGGGTCTCTGAGCCTGCTGAGCCTGCTTATTTCCTCGCTCGTCCTGTAGCAAGGCAGCTCAATTAGCAGCAAAGCTGCACAAGCATTGTCAGGCATCAGGAGAGAACAACATACATCAGGCGCAGCCTCCGCAGCGCCAGCCTGTCTATTTGTGATCGAACGCGAGCCCGATAGCCGACGGGCCGGAGTAAACGACTTTCATCGAATAGATATCAAAGCTTGGTTCAGCGTTTGAACTGACTACACCATCGAGCTGCAGCTTCACCGAGGTGCCGCATGCGGGGACTTCACCCTTGGCTAGCGTGATAGCGATACCGCCTTCGGAGACATTGCGGGTGCGCACCATCGTAATCGGTTTACCGGGTACACAAAGGGCGCCGCGCAGGTTGACGTTGACCCGCCGGTAAGCGCGCTCGTTTTCGACAAGTTTCAGTTTTGGCATGGCTCGTTTGGTATGTTCTGGCAACAGGGTTTCAGGTGCTATCTGGTTTCAGGTGCTATCTGCTTGCAGGTGTTGGCTGGTTTGGGATGTAGTCTGGCTTCACCTATTGTAGTGTCCGGCAGTTGCCACTGCGCAACCTTTATCGGCACCTTGCCCGCGCATCGGGGGCACGCGCAAAGGAAGCGCTGGCGCGGAATTTGCGCTGGCTTTTGCCCGAAAACGAAAGCAAATAGTGTGCCCGCTGCACCTGTGAAGGGCCTGCCCGGGCATCTTTTGCCAGCTCTACATCGAAGGCCAGGTTTCAAAATTTCCGCGGCTTGTGCAGAATGCAGTGATTTCGGGGTTTTTTCGCCTCAAATAGCGGGCGTAAACAAATGTAAAAAGTCGAATTCTACGCTGTTGCGCTTTGGCCGCTATGCGTTGTAATACCCGTGGCAAGACCATGGCAGTGACTTTTCTGGTGTTTGCGCGTCCATTTTCTGGCGTTAGAGCGTCGAAAAATTTTACGCTTGCGCAACTGGACCCTTACCAACGGGAAGTTTATTGCCGCTGCCTGCGGGCTGCGCAGAAATGCAACACGGGCGAGCATCACTTGATTCCGGTGGCCTGTGGAGTGAAAGCTGCCTGATCACGACAATAAGCAAAATCCGGGCTGCGCACCGGGATAGCGAGCCCCGAAACGGAAACTGACCAATGAGCATGAGAATCGGATATCTGGAAGATGAACAATCGCAGGCAGAGCTGGTTTTATCCTGGCTGGAGGCGGAAGGCTACGACGTTATTCATGCCGCAAATGGCAAGGATTTTGTGCAGGCACTCAAGCATAACCCGGTCGACCTGATGGTGCTTGACTGGCAACTGCCTGACATGGAGGGGCTGCAGGTGCTCTCTATCGTGCGGCAGCGGCTCAATCTTGATGTCCCCGTGGTGTTCGCCACCCAGCGCGATGCAGAGAGCGATATCGTTGAGGCGCTCAGTACAGGGGCAGATGATTACCTGATCAAACCCTTACGCAAGGCTGAGTTGCTGGCGCGACTGTCGGCACTGGCGCGCCGCGCAGGGGTCAATACCGAAGACGCGCTAATCAAGGTCGGTCCGATAGAAATCGACACCGGTTCCGAAACGGTCAAGGTTGAGGGAGTACCGGTCAAGCTAACGCCCAAGGACTACCAGTTGGCCTGTTGCCTGCTGCGCAATGTGGGCAAGCTGTTATCCAGGGAATACCTGCTGCGTGAGGTATGGGGCATCAATGCGCCGCTCAATACGCGCACAGTCGATGTGCACGTCAGCCGGGTGCGCCGCAGCCTCAATCTGGTGCCTGAAGTCGGTTATTGTGTAAAGACTGTTTACCAGCACGGTTACCGGCTCGAGAAAGTCGGGCGCCTGCCCGAAGTTGTGTAGGACGCAGTTGCCAGGCAGTGCGAGGTTGCAACCAGCGCCACGCGGTAGTTCAATAGCTGTCTCACTCGCACCCTTCCGGTTACATTCCATGTTTTCTTTGCTTACACCAGCGCTTCAGCGCACTGCGGTGCGCTTGCCGTGCGCTGCGCTATTCCTGTTTGCCATGACTTGGCTAGGCAGCACATCGGTACGTGCGGCCGACTGGCAGTACACGTTGCGTCCTGGCGACACGATCTGGTCGATCTGTACTGAATACACCAGCTATCCGCAGTGCTGGCGCGAATTGACTACCTACAACAACATAGACGATGCGCGTTCAATTTCTGTCGGCCATCGTATCCGCGTACCTGCAAGCTGGCTCAAGCTCGCGCCCGTCGCCGCCTCGGTGCTGTTTGTGAACGGCGAAGTGTTTCTTGGCGACAGTAATGCTGGGCAGGCTTTGCAACACGCGCAACAACTTGAAATCGGCGCGCGCGTGGTTACGCAGCGCGGCAGTGCCACGCTGCGGTTTGTCGACGGCAGTTTGCTGACAATGACCGAGTTCAGCGAAATCGTGCTCGATGCGGTATCGGCGTTCAGGCAAACGCGTTCCACTGAAATCAGTGTGAGTGTACCGCGGGGCGAGGTGGATGTAAGAGTGCCTTTGCGTGAGCCACGTACGCGCTTTGAAGTTCATACACCTTCAGCTGTGGCAGCGGTGCGTGGGACACGCTTTCGTGTCAACAGCGATGGCGATGCTGCGCTGACGCGCAGCGAAGTGCTGGAAGGCCAGGTAGGCCTGAGTGCTGCGGGCGACAGCCAGTTGCTGGCCGGGGGCTTCGGGTCGCTGGCGCGACGTGGTGAAGCACCAATTGATCCGGTACAACTGCTCGATGCGCCGCCGTGGAATCTATCCTGCAACGACCCGGGGTATGCGGAATGGTTTGTGCCACCTGGCGCGCAATCCTACAAGCTGGTGCTGCTTGAAGATGACTTGCAAACCGACCGCGTGCTGCAAAGCGTGTCGGTTATCGATACCAATTATACCTTTCGCAATCTCGAAACGAAGTGCTACCAGCTGCGCGTCAATGCGGTCGACCCGCAGGGCTTTAACGGTTTCGAGTCACAGCGCCAGTTTTGCTATGACCTGCAACTAGCGGCGCCCGCGCTGGAGGACCTGCGCTGGCGCAGCGGAAGTTTCAGCGCGCAGTGGGCAGACGTGCAATACGCAGAAAACTATCTTGTCGAGATTGCCCGCGACAGCCAGTTCAACGATATGGTAGCCAGCTACCCGGCCGATGTTTCACAATTGCAAACCGGGTTGCAAGCCTTGCCCGATGAAGTATTTGTGCGCGTGCGTGCAACTGCCCGCGACGGGCAGGTGCTCGGCGGCTACAGCGATACGCTGGCTGTCGAGCACAGCCAGCCGCGGCACTGGTTGGTGGGTGTAGCAGCAGCGCTGCTGGCGTTGGTCGCGCTGTAAAGCGGATCGGAACATTGCATTTCGCTGCAGGAGCCTGGTTTTGTCGGTCGTGCTGAGTCGGCGCGCATTGGCACCGCTGATGGTGAGTTTGCTGGCGGCCACGCTGGCGGCAGCCGGCAGCTGGTTTAACTGGTTCGCCGCACTCGACCAGGCCTGGTACGATTTTTCCCTGCGCGCAAACACGCTCGACTATCCCGAAGATATTGCTATTGTCGCAATCGACGAGTCCTCGCTGGATGCGCTCGGTGCGTGGCCGTGGGACCGGCGCCAGCATGCGAAATTGCTCGCAAGGCTGCAGGGCGCACAGATCGTTGTATTCGACCTGCTGTTCGCCGAAGCGCAGTCCTCCTCGCTCGCGCGCAGCGGCGCTGAGCTTGCGCAGGACGCAGCGAGCGCGGACAAGGAATTTGCCGAAGCGCTGCGCACGCACGGCCGCGCGTTGCTGCCGGTGTATATTGAGCAACAGGAATATCGCGGCTTGATGCAGGAAATCCTGCCCATCCCCGTACTGGCCAATGCCACAGCAGCGATGGGGCACGCGCATGTCGAGTACGGCCGCGATGGCATTGCGCGCGGGGTCTACCTGCGCATGGGGCTAGGCAAACCCTACTGGCCGCAGCTGGCG
>JBATGO010000036.1:0-11622 GCA_049665845.1 Pseudomonadales bacterium
CATATATACCGCAAAAAACGGTGCAGAAATGGCTACCATCGCAAGCATAAAAGCGACGAACAGGCTGTAATGCCGGAATGTTTTATCTCGCCAGGCCTTGCCGAAGTTATACAGGGTTTGCCGGAACATGACGCCGTCGCCCGCCTGGTGGGGTTCGGGATCGTGCATTTGCCAGAGCAGGCCCGCCGATACCAGGCGGCCCGTCGCGGCCGCCATGAAAAGTGCCAGGAAGCCCAGCCCTGCGTAACCCCTGTCATCAGTGGCGGTTAATAACACGCCGCCCGCAATAAAGACACACATTGAAGTAGCCATTGTCAGCCTTCCACGGAATGCAAAAAACTTCCCGCGCCGCCGTTCGGGTACGATGCTGCCCATCCATGATCGCCAATGCGGCTGGATAACATTCATCGAGCTGTGATAGAGCGCAGCAAGAATAATAAATATCCATACTGCGGAGTCAGGCCGTAACGCAGCGAGTATGCCCATCGCTACAACGATGCTCGCCTGGATCGCAGCCGTGATCGTTATCAGTGGCTTGCGATGGAAATGATTGGCGAGCCAGACCGAACAAAGTTGAGCCGCTGCGCCGAAGAGTTGCGGCAGTCCGGTGACCCATCCCATCTGGCTCAGGCTGGCTTGCAGGAAAATGGCACAGGCGTTGAAGAAATGATCGCTGGTGGCGGTCATCAATGAGGCGGCCACACCTTCCTGTTGTGACAGGCGCAAGGTTCGTCGCAGCCAGCTCTTACGCTCGCTACGTCGCTGTGTTATCGCGGCGGGTTCGGGTTGCATGAAATGGTAATAAAAATAAAGCGTGTCCGGTTCGTTGCCTATTGCCGGGTTTTAAGCGGAGAGTGCTGCACTATGAACACAGCGAGCAGCGGCGCCAATACGCCAATACTCGCCACCACAACCAGGAGCGAACCAAGTTCGCCGTAATCGGCGCTTGACGTTACCACATTGTTCACACGATCACGCACTTCGCGCGTTACCGTGTAAATTTCGTTAAGGTATTTTGTGCCGAGGCTTGACGCTGACAGCGCCAGGTTGGTGAATGATGCCATCACTGCGAAAAAAGTGGCCTTGAGGTGTGGCGGCGCATTTTGCGCTATCCATGCCAGCATCGGGATCATGGCAATCTGGCCCAGCGGGGATTCCATTGCTGTATCTATTATCGCTATGAATCGCGCATCGACAATACCGCCAGTACGTGAGGAAGTCCATTCATGCAATCCAAAATACAAACCTATATTGGGCAGCGAGAGAATGCCGCCCGCTATGGTCAATACAATGATTACAAACACGATCGAGCGGTGCGCCATCATTGGTCGCAGTACCACCATGCCAAACAGTGTAAGTGCAGCGGCGATCAATGACAGTAATGAAAAAAACTGCTGGTCGAACCCAAGTTCATCAATTTCGAACCAACCCAATCCGGGCCCTGGCAGCGGTACCGCACGAAAAACAAATATAACCACGGCGGTACCGACCAACATGTTGCGCGCAGGCGGTTCCAGTTCGAGTAATAACCTGTACATCAGGAACAGTACGATTGCCATGGAGCCCGTGAAGATGATTTCCTGTGCCAGCGGTACCTCGCTCAAGCCCATCGAAATTGTAAAAACAGCGAAAACCAGGCCGCCGCCCAGAATCCACCAGTTGGGCCGGATTTCCTGTGCCGGCGCGAAAAGCAGTTTGTCGATTGCGGAGTGATCGTGGCCTGCAGCGGCCAGCTGCCGTGCGCGCTTGTGCAGCAGCTTGCGGCCGAGCAGGACGCCACTGATTGAAATTAATGGGATGACCAGGGCCATCAGGTAAATCTTCGCGTAAACGGCCAGCTGCATTGCTGCAGTCATACTCTCGACACCTTCAAACATGGTCATGTTCAGCACTGCGACGAACATCAGGCCACTGATGATCGCCACGCGTCCCAGCGTTTGCATCGTGGTGTGCATCGCCTTGATTTCGCTATCGGGGTATACGTTGCCGTTCTCGTCGATGGACGGTACTGCTTCAACAGTCATCGCATCGGCAACCACGTCCTGTAACATGTAGCCCGTTGGGGCGAGAATCGTTGCAAGGACGAACCAGATTTCGGGGCGCATATACGTCGCCATTGCATGGGTATGGGCGACGACACCGTACATGGTCAAAATACTTGCCGTAACCAGCGCCGCGCCGATATAAACCAGCAACGCCTTGCGTCGCCAGATCAGGTCGACGAGATGCCCCAGCGGTATTTTTAATGTCCATGGAATCGCTGCCCAGAAACCGAGTGAGGCGAGAAACGCGGCCGACAGATCCAGGTATTCCTTGATATAAAAGGTACCGACAATCGCGGTGAGCCCCTGCACGCCCGCGGCGAGATATATCATCAGCGGGGGTAAGTAGGACCAGCGGAATTTACGGGCAAGATCTAGAAAAGTTAGGTCGACCCAGCGCCAGATTGCATTGCGTATCATGCATGACATTTAAGCATATTGATCCTTGCCTGTGGCGCCAGCGTAAAAGTCCGCCGAATAAACATAATCTTCATTTTGCGGAGACCTGAAAAAATGACCCGATTGTTTCAAATTCTGGCGCTTGTCCTGCTCGCAGGCTGCCAATCGGTTCCTGATATGCCACCCATACGAACTGAAAAGTCAGTCGACCTCGACCGCTTCGCGGGAGACTGGTACGTCATCGCAAATATCCCCACCTTTGTCGAAACCGATGCCTATAACGCGGTCGAGAACTATGCAGAGCCGGTACGGGGGAGGATAGCCACCACGTTTACGTTCAACAAGGGAGGGTTTGACGGTGAGAAAAAAACCTACCGCCCCACAGGTTTTGTTCGCGAAGGGACGGGTAACGCGGTATGGGGAATGCAGTTCATCTGGCCCATCAGGATGGAATATCGCATCCTCTATGTCGATGAACAATATGCGTTTACAATTATAGGCAGGACAAAACGGGACTACGTCTGGATCATGGCCAGGCAGCCGTTTATTGACGAGACTGATTACCAGCGGCTTGTCAGCATTGTCGAACAGGAGGGGTATGATATCGCGGAGTTGCGTCGCGTACCGCACAGGTCAGCCGAAGTACAGGGCCTACCACCGTAAAAGCAGCTACTGGTGAACCAACCCTGTCTTGATCTGTCTATGCATTAACTGGTTGTCGTCTGCGTTGCGCTTTGCATGGCTGCGTCCGGACTGGATTAATTCGAGAGGGTTACAACGATGCGTGCAAGACTTTTGGCCTCTGTCTATTGCCTGCTTTTCGCGCTGCCAGTATTCGCGGGAAGCCCGGTGAATACCACATTGTTTGGCAATCTCGCGATAGAAGGCTACGACCCGGTCGCCTATTTCCAGCTTGACCAGGCAGTAAAGGGTGCCCAGAAATTTGAATACCAATGGCAGGGTGCAACGTGGCGCTTCAGCAGCGAACAGAATCGCAGCCTGTTTGAAGCAAACCCTGGCTATTACGCGCCCCAATACGGTGGCTACTGTGCTTATGCAGTCGCGCAAAACAAAACAGCGGGTATTGATCCTGAGCAATTCACGATAGAAAACGACAAGCTGTACTTGAATTACAATGCAAAAATCCGGAAAAAATGGCTTGAAAATCGTGCTATGTTCATTGAGCAGGCCGACAGCAACTGGCCGAATGTTATCGAATAAACATGTAAGCCGGTCGCAACCAATCTAGCTTTCATCTCCAATCCACTGTACGCGATAAAGGTCGCGCCGCCTGTCCAGATAGTTGCGTACCGAGCCTTCATTTTGCAGCACCTGCAACTTTTCCAGGTCGACATCAACTATCAGTGTCATCTCCGTATTCGGCGTCGTTTCGGCCATAATGGCATCGTGCGGAAACGCGAAGTCGGATGGCGAAAAGACTGCGGTTTGGCCGTACTGGATATCAACATTGTCTACCTTGGGCAGATTACCAATACTGCCGGCGATGGCGACATAGCATTCGTTTTCTATAGCTCGCGCCTGTGCACAACGCCTGACGCGCAAATATCCATTTTTTGTGTCGGTCCAGAATGGTACAAACAGGATTTGCATTTCCTTGTCGCTTAACAATCGCCCGAGTTCCGGGAACTCCACGTCATAGCAAATCAAAACACCAATGCGGCCGAAATCTGTATCGAAAACATTCAGCACATCGCCGCCTTCCATGATCCAGTCGCGTTTTTCATGCGGCGTTGGATGCAGCTTGTACTGCGATTCAATTTCGCCGTTGCGTTTACAAAGGTACGCAACGTTGTATAGCAAGTTATCTTCGACCACCGGCACGGACCCGGCAATGACGTTGATGTTATAGCTCACTGCCATGCGGGAAATTTCGGCAATAATTTCCTCGCTGTGTCCGGCAAGATAGCGGATGGCTTCCAACGAGGTTCCCTGCGGGCAAAGTCCCATCAGCGGTGCATTGAAGAATTCGGGAAACAACGCGACGTCGCAACGGTAATCCGACAACGCATCAATAAAATATTCTACCTGCTGCAGTAATTCGCCTACGCTGCCCATTTCCCGCATTTGCCACTGCACACAACCCACCCTGGCCGTGGTTTTTTTAGCGCCAAAGAGCTTCGGTTGCTTGGGTTGATAATAGATATTGAACCATTCCAGCAAAGTTGCGTAGCCTTCGGATTCCTTGTCTTCAGGCAGGTAGCCCTTGAGAACACGTTTGACCTCGAAATCATTGGAGAGCTGAAAGGTAAGAATAGGATCGTACAGTTCTTTTCGACGCACAGCTTCGATGTATTGCTGGGGTGAAAGCCGATCACTGTGATCACGGTAATTGGGGATTCTGCCGCCGGCAATAATTGCCCTTAGGTTCAGGTTCTTGCACAGTTCCTTGCGTGCTTCGTACAGTCGCCTGCCCAAACGCAAATCACGGTAGTCAGGGTCGACGAAAACGTCTACGCCATAAAGTACGTCACCCGCCGGATCATGGGTGCTGAGGTAAGCATTGCCGGTAATTTCCTCATAGGTGTGCTCATCTCCGAACTTGTGGTAATCCACAATGACCGCAAAAGCTGCCGCGATAACGCTGCCATTATCCTCGATGCATATCTGGCCTTCGCTGAAGGTTTTCAGCATCGCGATATATTTTTTTTTCGGCCAGGCGCCGCCCATGCCTGGATAAACCCGGTCCATGATGTCTTTTATCGTGTCGAAATCTTCAGGGCGGAGATTGCGGATAAGCAGCGTTACATCGCTGCCGATATCGTCGGTGTTGCTCATAGTGTGCTCTTGGCGCGCCGCTTGTGCGAAGGCGGTACAGTTTGACAGCGGGACGGTCTCTGTCAAACGAAATTCGCAGGCAAAGCGTCACCAGGGAAAAAGTGCGACGGTTGGCTGGAATGGTGATATCGCCTGTCGATACAGAGCAGGCGGGCCAGGCCCAGGGGTTCGGCCGCTCTCGTGACCAGTCCGCTAGTCCTGCCTGAATCCCGGGTGGATGAGAAAAATCATCCCTGCCTGATCCATCTGAATAAATGCGTCGTAGAAGCCGGATAATAAATAACACACTGTTCCAAGACCCTAACTGGAGGTTCGATCATGATTACAAACCTTACTTTCTGGTGGCAAGGCTGCCGGTCTCTGAAGCGCACCCTGACGGTCGTTGTTTCCACCGCATTACTGTGCTCGCTGAGCACGAGTGCCAATGCCTACAACTACGGCAAGTGGCTCGACTATTTTTTTGACCGGTACAATCCTTCGAAAGATCAAAAAAATGAGCAGGAACAAGTGCTTAGTTCTATTACGGGCATCGTTCTTGAGAGTGGAGGGGAGTTTGATAATAACCTCAACGACTATGACGTCCTGCTGAAGGCTGTTCTGGCTGCCGGGCTGGAAGACTTCCTGGCGGATGAAAGCCAGGACCTTACAGTGTTTGCCCCCAACGACAAGGCCTTTCTTCGTCTTGCTAGGGACCTGGGCTACGAAGGTTACAACGAAGCGGGCGCCTTCGAGTTTATTGTTGCGGAGTTAACAGCGCTCGGCAACGGCGACCCGATACCGCTGCTAACCGACATCCTCAGTTACCATGTAGTAGCAGAGTCATTGTATTTTTCAGAGGTTGTTAGCGCATCTAGTATCGAGACGGCTCTGGGAAGCAGTATCGTCCCCGTTCGGCACAAGTTGGTCGACAATGAACCGGAGTTGGCGGATGCGCGCATTCAGCGCCGGACGTCCAATATCAAGGCGAGCAACGGTATCATCCACACCGTGTCTCGCGTGCTGATCCCGGTCGACCTGGATAACACGCCCGCAGATGCAGATAGCATCACAGCGCTTGTAGCGGCCAGCGGCGGCGAATTTGACCGTGACTACTTTGATTACGATCTACTTCTCAACGCTGTGCTGGCAGCTGGCCTGGAAGGTGACCTTGCGACCCTTCAAGGCCTTACCGTGTTCGCGCCGAATGACCTTGCGTTTATTCGCCTTGCGAGGGTACTTGGTTACCACGGATTTAAGGAGCAGCAGGCTTTCGAATATATCGTAGCCGTATTGACCGACCTTGGTGACGGCGATCCCATCCCGCTGTTGACCCAGGTGCTGCTCTACCATGTTGCGCCGGTAGAACTTTCGATTACCGAAGTCGTTGATGGCGGAGAGATTGATACCTTGCAGGGGGCCACGATTACACCCGACGGGCGCTCGTTGCAGGATCAGGATCCGGGTGTCAGGGATCCACGTCTATACCTGAAATTCAGTGATTTACGCGCCGGCAATGGCCTGGTGCATACAATCAGCCGGGTATTGCTCCCGATAAACGTCAGCGCAATTCTCGGCGGCAATTGATCGCACTGTTGGGGCATTGAGGTGGATTGCGCCCGCGCTGTTAGCGAACGCGCGGGCGCCTCGATGGTCCGCCAGTGTGTTATCCAGTAAGCAGGTAAACAAGCAGGCAGGTAAACAGGCGAATCATTATGAGATATTCAACGCACATCCCGGATCAGGCTGGCCTCAAACGCAGGGAAAAGCAAGCGCTGCTTGCGGCAGCTTTTATTGTTGCCTTGAGCGCCTGCAGTGGCGGCGGCGGTAATGGTATCGACAGCGCCGGTGCGGATGCACCAGCGGGCCCGCAAGTTGCTGAGGTGTTTTCTGTGGCCTCTGCATTGCAAAGTTTTGACGCGGTGAGCGTCGATGCGCTCACGCCGTTTGTACAGGAGGAGCTCGAGGAAAGCGGGTTGTACAATGTGCAGTACCTGACTGAAACGCAATGCGCAGAGGCCTGGGAGGTATCCCACTTTACCTTTGACAATGCGGGTCGTGTAAGCGCACAGTTTTGCGATGGTACCCGCTTTAACTCGGATTATGCGCTCGAATCAGGTGTGGTTGTTTTATCCAATATCGCTTTGGACGGCGAACTCGTCGGTGAAGGAATGTATGAGTTTTGGGGGCAGCTGGCGGATGCAAGCATTGCGGCGGGATCGCGTGCCTGTTTGGCAACGCTCGATACTGATGCTGCTGCATCGGAGCGCGAGGAGGCCGCACAGGCAAGTTCGCCGGTAATGGCACCTTCCATCGACCAGTTGACCTTTGACTGTAACGTAGAGGAGTACTTTTTCCGTGGCCGCGAGGATGCCAATAACTTCAGTTCCATCGCCGGGATTCGTTAGATGGTTCAAAAGTGGCGCGACGTTACCTTTAATGAACCCCAAATACAGTGATGCAATCAAGCCAGGTGTACACCAATACGCCGGGCCTGTTGCTTCTCTTCGCCAGTACGTCCTGTTAATACACTATCTTTTGGTGTGCTTGTCCAACAAAGTATGTGCAGGGAAGCCAAAAAGTTAAAGTGTGTTGATCAATGCGGGTCGTTCTGTTTGTCGATCCTTAACCTGGCCCAATAGTCCAGTCGCTTCCGGATCTCCCTCTCAAACCCGCGTTGGGCGGGTTGATAAAATAATTGCCGCCCCATACTTTCAGGAAAATAATCCTGCCCGGAAAAACTCTCCGGTGTATCCGGGTCGTAGATATATCCCGCGCCATAGTCTTCTTCTTTCATTAATTTGCTTGGTGCATTCAGGATGGTTTTAGGCGGCATCAGCGAGCCGGTTTTAGTGGCGGATGTTTTTGCCTTGTCAAAGGCCTTGTAAATGCTGATAGATTTTGGTGCCGTGGCAAGATAGACCAGGGCTTGTGCCAGTGCCAGTTCGCCTTCTGGGCTGCCGAGTCGTTCGTAGGCTTCCCACGCGGCTATGCATTGCGGTAGTGCCTGTGGGTCTGCAAGGCCGATGTCCTCGGTTGCCATGCGCGTCATGCGCCGAGCGATGAAATGCGGGTCTTCTCCACCGGCCAGCATGCGCGCAAACCAGTACAGTGACGCGTCGGGGTCGCTGCCGCGGACCGACTTGTGCAATGCAGATATCAGGTTGTAGTGACCATCGTCGTTTTTGTCATACAGCGGGGCGCGTCTTTGCACTATTGCCATGAGTGCTTCTGCGTCCAGTTCTCCGCGCTGCCCGAAAACCTGCTCCGCCATGGTCAGGGCATAGCGACCATCCCCATCGGCCAGTGTCCTGAGCAGGGCGCGCG
Organism: Pseudomonadales bacterium; assembly: GCA_049665845.1. Lineage (GTDB taxonomy): Bacteria > Pseudomonadota > Gammaproteobacteria > Pseudomonadales > UBA7434 > UBA7434. Next base: position 8,541 of record JBATGO010000036.1, read on the forward strand.
CCTGGCCTGTCAGTGGCAGCGCGCGCCCCTCCTTCACTTCTGCCCGTTGCAGTAATGTTTCCAGCGCGGCTTCATCGAGGCGCTTCAGCACCAGTACCCGGCAACGGGAAAGCAGCGCCGCATTCAGTTCAAAAGAGGGGTTTTCAGTTGTCGCACCTATCAGGATGATGGTGCCATCTTCTACCACCGGTAAAAATGCATCCTGCTGGGATTTCATGAAGCGATGGATTTCGTCCACGAACAATAGCGTCTGCACACTGTTTTGCCGTCGCATACGCGCGGCATCAAACACGGCCTTGAGGTCCTTGACGCCGGCAAAAATGGCGGAGAGCTGTTCGAAGTGCAAGCCTGATTTATTGGCCACGATACGTGCCAGCGTAGTCTTTCCGCAGCCCGGAGGGCCCCAAAAAATGATGGACGTCATCTTGCCCGCGTCCAGCATCTGCTTCAGTGGCATGCCTTCTGCAATCAGGTGCGCCTGCCCGGCCACCTCGGTGAGCGCTACCGGGCGCAAACGATCCGCCAGCGGATGCGATACTTTGTCGTCGACCGGAATTTCGTCGGGCGTAGGGAATAAATCACTCATGCGCTTTGCAGTAACGTTTCGGCATTTAGACAAGCATAACAAATACGCGTCACCCGGAAAGCATTCAGCAAAAAAAACGAACAACGAATGAGAGGCAATTTACTTCGGTATTCAATAGTTTACGGTGTATGCTGGACTACTGTTGCGCAGTTTCGATTTGCGACGCAATTTGCCCGCTGACTCGAGGCTTGAGGTAATGTGGCCAGGAGCGGGTCAAATCTCTAACTTTCAGATCATGACACAATCCATAACGGAGTCGGGCCATGTGGTTAAAAACGAGCTGTGACTTCGCCTTCGATATCGCCGTACCCACGCCGCTGGTGCTAATGCTGCGCCCGAGAAGTGGTGCCCAGCAGTGGATTGCCAGTGAGCAATACTGGCTATCTCCCAGTGTGCCGGTATTTGAATTTACCGATAGTTACGGCAATTTATGCCAGCGCCTGATTGCGCCTGAAGGCCTTTTCCGGGTACACACGGCTGCGGAGGTGATGATCTCGGATGCGGTCGACCGGGCTCCGGGCGAGCCCTTTGTCGAAGTGCAAAACCTGCCTGATTCAATTCTTTGTTTCTTGCTGCCCAGTCGGTATTGCGAGTCTGATCGTTTTGGCCAGATGGCCAATGAGATTACTGCGGGGCAATTGCCAGGTTACGATCAGGTGGCTGCGATCGAAAGCTGGCTGCACAATACCATTCGATTTGACCCTCACAGTGGTGATACCCATGTGTCTGCGGTAGAGGTCAATGAGCGTCAATGGGGAGTCTGCCGCGATCTCTCTCACCTTGGCATTGCCTTGTGTCGCAGTCTGAGCATTCCGGCGCGCATGGTCGTGGGCTATTTGCATGGTTTGCAGCCGATGGATCTGCATGCATGGTTTGAAGCCTATGTCGGTGGTCGCTGGTATTCTTTCGATGCAACCCAGGCAAGTATTGGAGGAGGCTACGTGGCAATAGGCTACGGTCGAGATGCAGCCGATGTGGCGGTTTACAACCAGTTTGGCCCCTCACTTTTCCCGAGCCAGCAACGAGTTAGCGTTGCACATGGATCGCCGCCCGGGAGTATCGGCGAATGATTTTTTCTACGCCCACTGATCGAGGCGCTTATCCGTACAGCTATCTCGAGCTGACCATCTGAGAGCTGTGTATGCAACGCTATAAAATTATTCACCGCACCTACTACAACTTTACCAGTGAGGTAACCCTGGGGCCACATAGTTTGCGTTTGCGTCCGCGCGAGGATCACGAACTGCGTATAGAATCGCTCAACCTGAAAATTTCACCCAATGCAGAAGTGCTCTGGCATCGAGACGTAGAGGATAACTCGGTAGCTATCGCGACCTTCGCACAGTTTACCCGGCAGCTTTCCATCGAAAGCGAGCTTGTTATCCAGCAGTATCTGGAAAATCCGCTTGATTTCCTGGTGGCAGAATACGCCGTGACCTATCCGTTCAGCTACCAGGCGGAAGACCTGGTTTTATTGTTGCCCTATATGGCGGCTCCAGAGCAAGCTATTGCTGCAGAATTAAAACACTGGATCGACGGCATCTGGCAGCATGGCGAGCCGATACAGACGTACACCTTGTTGCAGCGACTTACCGCTGCCATTAATAAAAATATGACATACCAGGTTCGCGAAGCGCCTGGTGTACAAAGCGCCGGAAAAACGCTGAAGCAGGGCACTGGCTCCTGCCGTGACTTTGCACAACTTCTTATCGCGGCTGCCAGGCATCTCGGTTTGGCTGCACGTTTTGTTACCGGTTACCTGCATGCACCGCTGCTGGATGCCGCCGGCGCGACACACGCCTGGGCTGAAATTTACTTACCGGGTGCAGGATGGAAAGGATTTGATCCAACCATCGGGCGCATCGTTGGCAGGGATCATATCCCGGTGGCGGTCGCGCGATTGCCGGGTTCTGTGCCACCCGTTGCCGGCACATTTACGGGTAATGCAAATGCGCAGCTCGACGTTGGCGTCTGGATTAGCGAGTGCGTCTAGTTCGGGCGATCCGCTCTGGTCGTCACTCCCATAGCCATATTTTTTATCATGACCAGTGGCGCGAACTAGAGGACAGCCTGGTAGATACAAAGTGCTCCGCAGACCACCAGCAACAAAAACGTGATGGCTGTGCCCCAGAATCGACCAAAGAAAAATGACTCGGTGAAAGACATCGCATATCCGTGCAGGCATCGAGCAATTAGCAGGGCCAGGCCGAGCACATGTAGCAGGTAAGCTGGAACCTGGTTTGCCTCCAGCAGCGCAATCATGATGAGTATTATGGGAACATACTCGGTAAAGTTGCCATGCGCGCGAATACGTCTTTGTAACGTCGGATCGCCACCATCACCGAGGGTCACTCCCTGGCGCCGAATTTGCACAACACGGTAGCTAAGTACAAATAAAACAATTGATAGCAGCCCCGCATAAAGTAACGTGATTTGCATAAATATGCTCCTGTTGAAAATTCCCAGTTACAAAAAAGCTCAAGCTAAGGAAATGTT
>JBATGO010000037.1:0-1558 GCA_049665845.1 Pseudomonadales bacterium
CTATTAACACAGGCGCGCGCGATGGTAGTGGAAGACGACAGCGCGCTGCTCGAAGCGATTGTCGACACGCTTGAGCTGTCGGGCTGCGAGGTCGTTACCGCAAGTTCTGCCGAACAGGCATTGCAAAAGCTTGCAGCATGCGAAGTCGACATCGTGATCAGTGATGTGAATATGCGCGGCATGGACGGCCACCAGTTACTGGGCGAAATCAAGCGCAGTAAACCGCACCTGCCCGTGGTATTGATCACCGCTTATGGCAGTATCCAGCACTCGGTGAGTGCGATGCAAAACGGCGCGGCCGACTACCTGGTTAAACCATTTGAGCCCGATGTACTCACGCGCATCGTCGAGCGCTACGCGCTCGGACGCGTGCTCGCCGACCAGCCGGTGGCCGAGGATGAAACAAGCATCGCCCTGTTTGATCTTGCAAGGCGGGTAGCCAGCACAGAATCCACCGTATTGATCGCCGGCGAATCCGGCACCGGCAAGGAAGTGCTGGCGCGCTTTATTCACGCCAACTCGACGCGCTGCGATGCGCCATTTATCGCCATTAACTGCGCAGCAATTCCCGAGACCATGCTGGAAGCTACGCTCTTTGGACACGAAAAAGGCGCGTTCACCGGCGCACACCAGTCTATGCCCGGCAAGTTCGAACAGGCCGAGGGTGGCACGCTGCTGCTGGATGAAATATCCGAAATGGACCTGGCCCTGCAGGCAAAGCTTTTGCGCGTATTACAGGAACGCGAAGTTGAGCGCGTGGGCGGACGCAAGACCATTGCGCTGGACGTGCGTATTGTTGCTACCACTAACCGCGACCTGCGCGAACAGGTGGCCAACGGGCATTTCCGCGAAGACCTTTACTATCGCCTGAGCGTTTTCCCGCTCACGCTGGTAGCACTGCAACAGCGCCGCGACGATATCGCGCCACTGGCTCGCTACCTGCTTGCACAGCACTGCAAAAAAATGCGCCGCCCTGTCGCCAGGTTTTCCGCCTCGGCTGAACTCGCGCTAAAAAATTATGCCTGGCCTGGCAATGTGCGCGAGCTCGACAATGTCATCCAGCGCGCGCTGGTATTGCAGCCCGGCATGCAAATCGATGCCGGTGACCTGATGTTCGATGCAGCATCCGCGGTGCAGGTAGCACGTTCAGCCTCCCCTCAAGCGGCACACGCTGCCTACGACGACGACAGGGAAATGAAAGGGCTGCTTGAAGACGGCCTGAAGAAACAGGAATACCAGATCATTCTTGACGCGCTGGAAGTCGCGCGCGGTTCGCGCAAGGATGCCGCCGAAGCACTGGGAGTAAGTGCCAGAACGCTGCGTTACAAAATGGCAAGGATGCGCGAGCTTGGGCTTATTGCGTGAACTGAATAACGCGCGGGTTATTTTCCGGATTTTTATCCCACCTTTTATTGCTGTTCGTTTCGATAAAACCTTGGAAACCTCCTTGCGCCATATTAGTGCGCAACGCCCGCCATTGGTGCAAGTGTGCGCTGCCGATAGCGCTGCAAAGGCGCGCATAAACCTTTATTTGCTTGTTTTTCAGTAAATATTGTTT
>JBATGO010000038.1:0-4307 GCA_049665845.1 Pseudomonadales bacterium
GCGTTAGGGTGCTTTCCGCGCTCGCAGCGCTGCAGGCTGGCAATTACCGGGCTTGTTTTTGCCCGAGCCGTTGGAATGTAGCGCAATAAGCACGCAGGCGACAGTGGCATCCTTTACAAACCACGGCTCCCGGCTGTACGTCCCGTTGTTGCTTCGCTTGCTGCTTTGCGCCGCATCGGCCATTGTTTGCACAATACCTTCCTCGGCGGTCTAAAAACTGCAGGTCACTGCCGGTTCCCGGTAATCCCAGAAATGTAATACTGGCTGGCGCGCGCAGCGTGGCGGCTGCCAGCTACCGCCGCTGTATTGCAAGCTAACCGCACCGTGCAGGTCACTGCGCAGGATCGCGATTCGCCTCGACCGGTAGCGCGCCATGACTGCGTCGTTCGGGTGCCCGTAGCGATTGCCAAAACCGGCCGAGACCAAAGCCACCCGCGGCGCCACGGTATCGAGAAAGCTTTCGCTGGAAGACGTTTTGCTGCCGTGGTGCGGTACCATCAGTACGTCGGCGGGCAGTTGCTGCCTGGTTTCACTGTGTGCCAGCATTGCCATTTCGCTGGCCCATTCGATATCGCCGGTGAGCAGGCTGCGGCCGCTGTGCAAAGCTGCGCTCGCGGCCTCGACCGGTCGAATGGCCAATACGCAGGAAGCGGCATTTTCCGATGCATCCATAGCGGGCCCGCTGTCTGGCGTGTTGAGGAAACTGAATTGCACGCCGTCGCGTTGCCATTGCATGCCTGCTTCGCACGGGATCGCCCGATCCTGGAGGCCAACTACCTGCGCAGCGCGCCCACCGGTAAACCAGCGCTGGATGTCTACGCCCGCCTGTAACGAGCGTGCGCCGCCGGTGTGATCGCGATCCGCATGACTGAGAATGACGCCGTCCAGACGCTGCACGCGCAGCTTGCGCAGTGCCGGCAGAATAGTGCCATTACCCGCATCCCTGCCGAATCCAAAGGTACCGCCTGTGTCGAACAGCCAGTTTGAATGCCTGGTCCGGATCAGGACCGAGGTACCCTGCCCTATATCAAGCTGTAGCAGCGCATAATCACCTCGCTGCAGATCCACAGCATAATTTTTTTCTGCAATGATCGGCACGATAAACAGCGCTACCCACAGCAAGGCGGCGACGCCGGTAAAAGCCGCACGCAGCCTGCCCAGCAATATCACACTTGCGAAGGCTGCTGCGATTGCCGCGCCGATGCCGAGTTCACCGTCAATGCGCCAGGCGGCAATGCCGCTATGTTGCAACTGGACAAGCAAAAACAACGTCAATTGCAAGCCCGCATCGGCCGCCAGCAATAGCCAGATCGCCACTGCATCATGCAGGTAGGAACACAGCAATGCTGCAAGACCCAGTGGAATAACCCACAGACTCACGATCGGTACCGCAAAAAAATTCGCAAGCGGCGCGATCGCCGGCGCTGGCAAACCAATCGCAAGCTGTACTGCAGGCATTGCAATAAAAAGTACGGCCTGCGCCTGCAATAGCAAGAAGACAGCGGCGATGCTGCGCCGTATTAGAGTGGCCGCGTTGCCTTGGTGTTTGCCGTTTTCTAAACCGTTACGGTGATGTTGCCTGCGCGCGGCCAGCAACAGCGCCAGTACGGCCGTGAACGATAACCAGAAACCACCGTTCAATACCGCGAGAGGTTCGACCAGCAGTATTACAAAGGCCGCTGCACCCAGCAGCGCAGACCCGCTGGCACCGGTGCCGCGCAAGATGGCAAACCCGGCCAGCAACAGCATCGCCAGCGCACGTTGCGTGGATACCGCGAAACCCGATAGCGACGCGTAAAAAAGGGCGCTGGGCAACGCGAAAAAAAACAGTAACACGGGCCTCGGCCAAGAAAGCTGCAGCGCGGGAAACCGGCTGAGCAGGAGTTTGCCGATCACCGCACCCCAACCCGCTGCGATGCCGATATGCAGGCCGGATATCGCCATCAGGTGTGCCGTACCGGTATCGATAAACAGCGTGCGCAACGCTTCCGGCAGCGCTGACTTGTCGCCCAGCAGCAGCGCATTGAATACCTGCGGGCTTTGTGTCCTGGCAAGCAGTGGTTGCAGCACTTGATGCCTTGCAAGGCGCAGCGACCCTATCGCTGATTGGTCGAGCAGCTCCGCAGGGTAGCGCTCGCGCAGGTAACCGTAGGCATCGATGCCCGCAGATAACACAAAGCGCGGCATGTCGAAGCCACCGAAATTTGCCGAGCCACGCGGACTGCGCAAGCGCACATGCAAACGCCAGCGCTCGCCGCTGGCCAGGCGCGCCGCGCTGTAGTTACTCAGTCGCAAATATTTTGGCAGCTTGAAATCGCCGTTGCATGCAGGCCTGGCACCGCCAGTTAACGGGGCAATCGACTCGACACGAAAATCAAAACGCTGGCGACTGCGCTCACGGCCAAACTGTTCGCCACGCTGCTGCACAACAATGCCGCTGACGCGCCCGCTGACGCGGAATTCGCAACCATCGAGCGCGATCGGCAGCCTGCTTTGCAATTGCAGCTTTGCCTGCCAGTGCGCGTGGCAAAAACCCAGTAGAGCGATTGCTGCGAGCAAACAAATTCTTCGCGTCTGCTGCGTGGCCCACCGTCGATAGCGTGTGCCCTGACGCAACAAACGCACGAGCATGAGCAGCGCCGCGATACCGAGCACCAGCAACAAGCCAAGCGATGGCAATTCGGTAAACAACAATAAAGTGCCTGCTCCGGCACAAAAAGATAGCATCCTTGCCATCGATAATTCACTTCAGTTTATTTGTTTAACGCTATGTTTTAATTATGAAAAACTTCAAATATTACTTGCGCCACGGGCTCCGTGGCGCACAGGAAAACTCAATCGCATGTTTTTTAACCTAAGCTGAAAAGAGCACACCCCGGTACAACCCGGGCTCATTCACAGGTCAGGACGCAAGCAATAGCTTCGCCCAGGTGGTTGGCCAGATGCCCAGACTTAGCCCAGCTAAACAATTCGCGCCCAAACCTTACTGCAAGCTTTCCAGGCAGCAGGCCGGTGATGCGGCTCGCGCACTTGTGCGCTGGAATCGCCGTTCTGTTGCACGGGCCGTGTTGATTGGGTTGTTCATCGTGCCTCTGCCGATTCCCTCGCAAATGTTACTCGCTGCGCTACTTGCCTCCTTGCTGCGCGCCAACCTGCCCCTGGCGGTTTCGCTGGTATGGATATCCAACCCGCTTACTATTCTACCGATAGCCTGGGTTTGCACCGTGCTCGGTTGCGCGCTCCTGAACCAGGATCCCGCGTGGCTGTTTTCTTTGCAGTTTAACGGAATGGCCGATGCGCTTCAGCAAATCTGGCAACCCTTGCTGCTCGGTGCATTGTGCTGCGGTTTCCTGCTGGGTGTTGCAGGCTATTACATCACGAACTGGTACTGGCGCAGCGCGGTGATACGTCGCTGGCGTCAGCGAGGTCCGCTGCGCCAGAGCCGCACTGCATAAAGTAAACAGGGGTTTGCTTAGGTACTTAACGCCCTTTACCGTTGAGTACGCTGGCAGGTTGTAACTTCGCAGCCTGCCAGGCCGGTATCAAGGTGGCGACAAAACTCATTGCCAATGCAACCGCGCTGATCAGCAGCAGGTCGCCCGCTCGAATCTCTGACGGCAGGTAATCGATAGGATATATTTCCGTAGAGAGCAACGCGTTCTGCGCAAAAGCCTGCTGCGCGTTGACCAGCGGCGGCAGCAGCACAGCCAGCGCGCAACCGAGCAACAAGCCGCATGCGGCGCCAATCGCCGACACCCACATGCCCTGCCAGATAAAAACACCCAACACTCTACGTTTCGGATAGCCCATGGAGCGCAGGATTGCGATATCGTGGCGTTTGTGGCGAACCACCATACCGAGCGTGACAAAAATATTGAACGCCGCAATCGCGACGATTGAAGCCAATAACAGTACGACAATCTGGCGCGATAACTGGATCGCGGTGTAGAGATTACCGTAGCTACGCGTCCAGTCGGAATAGCGATAAAGCAGCGGCATACTGTCGGCGATTTCGGCTACCAGGCGGGGCGCCGCGAAAACATCCTGGAACTGCAATTGCACGCCATCGAAACCCGCAACATTGTTACTGATGGCAGCGGCTGTTTGCAACGACGCCAGCGCCACACGCTGATCGAGTTCGCTGCCGGTATGCAAGGTTGCAACGAGTTCTACCGTGTGTACCGCAGTGCGCTGCCCTGCTGCCACAGGCCGGGTCAGCTCTCCGTCCATCACCATCTGCCCCGGGTTATCCATCACCATCAGGCGCAATTTATCGCCGACCTGCAAGCCAAGCTTTGTGGCAAGAC